>DATCTB010000102.1:0-2213 GCA_036568185.1 Bacteroidales bacterium
CCACAAAGCGCTTTCAAAAATGGGCGAAAATGGTTTTGTACACTCAATAATTACACAAAATATTGACCATTTGCACCAGCAAGCCGGAAGTAAACTTGTGCATGAACTGCATGGAACTTACAAACAACTGGTGTGCATCGACTGCTCCGCTGAATTCAGCTACAACGTTGTCAATTTGAATTTTCTGCCTCCAAATTGTTTGGTTTGCAATGGAATCCTGAAACCCGATATGGTTTTTTTTAATGAAATATTACCACAAAAAGTATTACAGCAATCGTTTGAGGAGGCTGAAAAAGCAGATGTATTTTTAATCATTGGGACCAATGCCGATGTTTACCCGGCCAACACCATTCCGCCACTGGCAAAGGAAAGCGGGGCAAAGATCATTGAAATCAACATTACTGAAACCCGGTTTACAAGCTCAATTACAGATATTTTTTTACAAGGCGAAGCAAGTAAAATAATGGGTTCGCTGGATGCCTTATTGTATCTTTGAACCGGAATTAAAAAGTAGAATAGAATAGAGTTTTTATATAAAAAAAATAGAATAACATGGGTAGTTTAGCTGAATTCAGCCTGGGCGAAAAAATGAAACCAAAAGGAAAAATCCAGGCTTTAGGAATTGTTGGTTGTGGTGCGGTTGGGCAGCAAATTGCGCTGCTTGCATCCCGTTCAGGAATTGACGTAATTTTTGTTGATGTTTCAACCGAAAGGATAAAAGAGATTTTTACCGATTTGGAATTGGCTTTGGACGATATCATCAGGCATTGGGGGCTTACGCCTTCTGAAAAAAAACTGGTTTTGTCGCGCATTCAAGGAACAACCGAATTTTCCGGTTTAAGCAAATGTGATATTGTAATCGAAACGATCAGTTCGCGGCAAAGAGGGACTATGTTGCCTATCAGGCAGGAGATTTTCAAAAAAATTGAAGAGGTAGTTAAGAAAGATACAGTCATTTCTTCCAACACGGCAACTTTAATGATTTCAGAACTGGCAACTGTTTTGAAACAACCTGAACGAGCCGTCGGTATACACTTCATTGACCCGATTGAGAAAACGCAGATTGTCGAATTGATTATGGGTATCAAAACCTCTGAAGCAGCATTTGATAAAGTTACCCGTTTAATCAAAATGTTGGACAGGAAAGGAATTAATGTCCAGGAATCGCCAGGAAATATAAGCACCCGGATGATTATTCCAATAATTAACGAGGCTTGTGAAATCTTAATGGAAGGTGTTGCTTCAGTGCAGGATATTGACGAAACAATGAGTGAAATTTCAGGTTACAATACCGGCCCTTTTGAGCTTGCCGACCGGATTGGCCTTGATAAAATTTTGAAATACATGGAAAACCTGTACGCAGAATTCGGTGAAAAAAAATACAAGGCATCGCCAGTAATCAAACGCCTGGTGCGGGCTAACTACCTCGGGAAGCAAGCGGGAAAAGGTTTTTACACTTATGAAAATGGAAAAAAAGTAAGTAACACGATTACCTGTACCATTATTCGCTAAAAATTATTTATAAAAGAAATTAAAATGAAGATAATTGTCTTGAACTGCGGAAGTTCTTCAATAAAATATCAGTTGATTGAAATGCCTTCGGCGAAAGTATTAGCCAAGGGTTTAGTTGATAAAATAGGCCTGAAAGGTTGTGCAATAAAACACCAGCGCGGCACCGAACCGGAAGTGAAACTTGAAGGCGAAATCCTCGATCACCAACAGGGAATTGAATACCTATTAGGAGTTTTAATCAGTAAAAAATATGGCAGTATTAATAGTTTGGATGAAATTGAAGCTGTCGGGCATCGCGTTGTACATGGGGCAGAGGAGTTTAGTAGCAGCGTGTTAATCAATGAAAAAGTTGTGGCGGCTTTAGAAAAGTCAACTGAGTTGGCGCCACTTCACAATCCGCCTAATTTACAGGGAATTTATGCTATGCAACAATTGCTGCCAAAAGTAAAACAGGTTGGTGTATTCGACACAGCTTTTCACCAAACAATGCCTGAGTCTGTTTATTTGTATGCTTTGCCATACGTTTTGTACGAAAAATATAAAATCAGGCGATATGGTTTTCATGGCACAAGCCACAAGTATATATCGAGCAGGGCATGTGAAATCTTAAATGTAGATATTAGAAAACAAAAAATAGTAACCTGCCACCTTGGCAATGGTTCCTCTCTGGCTGCAATAAAAAATGGTAAATCGTTTGATAC
>DATCTB010000103.1:0-4907 GCA_036568185.1 Bacteroidales bacterium
CTTTTGATGATGGAAGTGAAAGGATATTCAAACAGAGAGCAACTTGGAATAGCCAGGTTAGAACCGGCGGATAATCGCGAAATGATATCTGCAGATGGCTTTCTTGAATTGGATTTTATTATACACCCAATAAAAAACTCAGGTTTAAAGAAAAGAAACTGGGACATATGTCCAATATTTAGATTCGAAGAAATGCCCATGAAGTTGGTTGGTGTGAGAATAAAAGCCGAATCGAATTCCGAAATGATTTTAATTAAAACCTGAAAAATAGATCTGGAAATTAAAAAAATGAATTTAATAGCGAGTATTTTATTTTTTTTAGAACATTCAATTCACATATCAGCCAATTACCTGACAATTGGTTTTTTAAGCATTTGAACGAGCGTAAAAAGGTAACTATTCGTTGTGAAGTTTGAAATATTTAAGCACATGCACCCAAATTTAGAACCACGAAAAATACAATACCTGACCAATTTACAAGTGTATTTTGATAACAATGCTTATCATAACCTGGTTATGCTTGAGGCCGAAGGCTATTCAAACGATGAGATGATAGGTATTCCAAGTTTTGTAAAAAAGAGCGGATTGAACGACTTACCGCCTGATGGCATACTTGAATTTGATTTGGTTATCGAACCACTCGATCCAGAAAAAAAGGACGTGTTGAATTGGTCAACAAAAATCATCTTTGATTTGAACAAATTCCCCGAAAAACTGAAAGGAATAAAAGTTAATGCAAAAAAGAATTCGGATATAGTTCTGATTGATGATTAATAATGAAAAATAATTGTAAGAAGTATTTGTTAAATGTCAGTTTAATGAGTAAATTTCAGACAAAAAAATGATTAAGATAATTATCACCGATGACCACCCTTCGTTAAGAGAAGGAATTAATACTGTTCTCAGCCAGGAGAAAGATATTCAGGTAATTGGCTTTGCTGAAAATGGAGTTGACTTGCTTAATCTACTTGCCACCGCTCAACCCGATCTGGTACTGGTTGATATCAATATGCCGGTAATGAATGGAATTGAAGCAACAAAAGAAATAAAATCGAAATACCCTGAGGTTAAAGTTATTGTTTTCTCACAATACGATGAAAAGCGATTCGTTAAAAGGGTTCTGAAAGAAGGTGCTAACGGGTATTTATTAAAAAGCGCTACATCGTCTGAATTGGCTAAGGCTATCAGGATGGTTATGGATGGCGCGATTTATATGAGCGAAGAATTGCCCAGTATTTTCGAAGAAAAAAAGAAAAGAAAACCTGATTATTTGTTTGCAGATCTTTCTTCGCGAGAAATAGAAGTGTTAAAACTTATTTGCGATGAGAAAACTACTGAAGAAATTGCACAGATTCTTTTTATCAGCCACAATACTGTGGAATCACATCGTTCAAATATTCTGATTAAAACAGGTGTGAAAAACACAGCAGGATTGGTAAAGTGGGCTATTGAGAATGAAATTATTGATTTTTAACATGTTTTAAAACCTTAGATTATAGAGTTCGCACACAAGATTTTAATGTAATACGGATTATGCTTCCTTAAAATATATAATTGCCCGGTTATTAGGATTTCATTTAATTGAAATAGAGTAAATAAAGAAATGCAGGTAGAACAAAACATAAATTGATTAATGTAAATAGCTAATACGTGAAAAAAACTCTCCTTAATATATCTGTATTTATTTGTGTTTTTCTACTGCAATTTGTGTTGTTTTTCCAAACTTCTTGGGCAAGTAAAAGTAAATTTGAAGTTACCACAATGTTGGTTCAAAATGATTATTCTCAAAATGGAGGAAATCAGGATAAGCTTAAGCAATTGATTACTCAAGCACTTTCAATGGAAAAACTTGGCAATTTTAATTCAGCTTCGCCATTATTCGATTCAGCATTGAAAATTGCACAAAGCAACGGTAACGATCTTCTAATAAATTATTTAAAGAGAAAGAAAGGTGTTCGGTTTGCAAATTTAAACCAGCTCGATTCAGCAAAAATATATTTTCTTTCGGTGGAAGAATATTGCAGACAAAATGGTGTGGATTCCTTGCTGGCTGATGTGCAGCTGAATTTGGGGCATTTAGCTAATCAGGAAGGAAAACCAAAAGTCTGCCTGGATTACTATCAGTCTGCTCTTGAATTGTACGAAAAAGAAAAGGATACACTTGGCATAGCAGGAGTAATGAACAATTATTCCCTGTTTTATAAAGAAAGTGGAGATTTTGATAAAGCCCTGGAAAATGCAATTATCAGTTTGAAACTGTTTTTAAAATGCAATGAAACTTATTTGTACGTTGGAAGTATTCTTAATCTGGGAAATATTTATGAAAAGCTGGGTGAGTATGACACAGCTCTGGCTAAATATGAAGAATCTTATCAATTAAGTATCACAAATAAATATCCTAAATTTATAAACTCTTCATTAATTAACAGGGCCGTAATTTTTTACAGACAGGAAAAATATGCAGAGGCAGAGGTAGAATTTAAAAGAGCGATAGAAAATGCAGATAAAAATAAGGATAAAAGTTTATTGGCTTTATTATATTCAAATCTTGGAATTGCATATCGCAATCAGGGAAAAAATGAGTTAGCTCTCGAATCATACCAGCAGGCTCTACAAATTGCCAAAGAAATAGATGATGAGGCTAGACTGGAAACGATCTTTATTAATTTAGGTTATCTATATAAAGACAATAAAAAATATTCAGAGGCAATTCAATATTATAATATGAGTTTGGAACTTGCCATTAAACGGAATGAAAAAGCTGATATAGAAACCATTTATGAAAATTTGGCAGATATTTTCGAAGAAACCGGGGATTATAAAAGGGCATATTCCTATTTGTCATTAGCAAATCAATACCACGATTCTTTATTAAATATTGAAAAAGTAAGAGCAATTGAAGAAATGAAGGCTAAATATGAAAAGGAAAAAAATATGGCCCAAATAAAATCGTTGCAGGATGAAAATAAAATCAATGATCTAGAAAAAAAATCAATACGCTCTGAAAGAAATACTGCTTTGGGATTTTCGTCTGCTATTGTGGTTTTGCTCATTATTGTTATATTTTTCTTCAGAATGAAGGCAAGGAAGAACCGAATAATTGATGCACAACGCATCCAGCAGCTGGAAGATGAAAAGAAGCTGCTGGCAGCCCAGTCAGTAATTCTTGGCCAGGAAAATGAGCGCAAACGTATTGCCCAGGAATTGCATGATGGTATTGGAGTGTTGTTATCTACTGCCAGTATACATTTTTCTGTTGCTTCAAAAGCAACAAAAGATGAACAAACTATTGAAATGTTTGACAAGGCCAAATCATTGCTAACACAAGCTGGTGGAGAAGTAAGGAAAATCTCTCAAAATATGATGCCGGTTGTTTTGTCAAAGTTTGGATTGTATGAAGCACTTGAAGATATGTTTGAAAAACTGGATGATTTGGAGGATATAGAGGTGACTAGCAGTTTTAGCGGTTCCAGGGAAAAATTGCCCGAAAACACAGAAATAATGCTCTACAGAATTATCCAGGAAATGGTTAATAACACTTTAAAACATGCCAATGCTACAAGCGTTGAGTTTTCGTTTAGCAGAGGTAACGGTGCTATTTTGATTGACTACAAAGATGATGGTATAGGTTTCGACCTCAATAATCTGCCTCATAATTCAAGCTTGGGAATTTATGGAATCCAATCACGTGTTGATTTTCTCAAAGGAATTATTAAGATTGAAACAAAACCTGGGACGGGCACGTATTATCATATTTCCATTCCTGCCAAGAAATAAATCAAATTAATTAATACAATAATGTACTAAACCACCTCGCTTATCTAATTTTTACTACTAACTTTTTTTAGAAATAGCGGTTTTCCCAATAGCGGAAAACCGCTATTTTTTTTTTTTAGCTGAAAACCATGATAAATAATTGAAATATTTATTTTCTCTTTGTAATAAGTTATTTTCAGACTAAAACCAAATTGGTTAAACTATATAAACGCCATGTTTTACCACTAATTCTTTCTTAACTTAAAAAAAACTGTATTTCCAGATTTTATGTAAGAAATTGAAAAAGTCTAACGGCGCAGCAATATAAATTGAAAACAAAACTATTTTTTGTAATTTTCAATAAAATATCATGATTAAAATAATTATTACCGATGATCATCCGGCTCTTATTGAAGGCACTTGTAATGTTTTATTTCAGGAAAAAGACTTCAAAGTGATAGGTACTGCTGGAAATGGCGCCGAACTCATTCAACTGCTTGCCAACAAGACTCCTGATTTAATCTTGATAGATATTAATATGCCGGTAATGAATGGCATTGATGCACTTAGTGAAATCAAGACCAGGTACCCCGAAATTAAGTTGATTGTTTTTTCGCAATATGATGAAAAAAGATTTGTAAAAAGGGTGCTTAAGGAAGGTGCCAATGGCTATTTGCTTAAGAATGCAAAAGCTTCCGAAATCATAAAGGCTATAAAAATGGTAATGAATGGAGGAATGTACTTAAGCGAAGAATTACCAAATATTTTTAATGAAAAACCAAAACGCAAATCCGCTTATTTATTTGCTGAACTTACTTCGCGCGAATTAGAGGTCTTGGCTTTGATTTGCGACGGAAAGACGTCATCAGAGATATCGGAAAAATTGTTTATCAGTTTTAACACAGTCGAATCGCACCGCTCCAACATTTCATTGAAAGTGGGCGTTAAAAATATAGCCGGCCTGGTAAAGTGGGCACTGGAAAATGAAATCATTAATTAATTAATTTAATAACTTACAACTATGGGAACTTATTTAAAAAATGTTATGCTATTTCAATCAGTAACTAGCAACCGAATGATTGAGTGTTATACTCATTGGGAACTAAATGAAAAAAAAGTCGTTTTAAGACCGTCAAATCCAAGTACACTCA
>DATCTB010000104.1:0-3021 GCA_036568185.1 Bacteroidales bacterium
TCATACACTTTTTTAGCACCATATCCGGCACCGAGTGCAAGCAACACTATAAGTCCGCCACTTACAGCAGCCCTTCCGCCAACAGGTGTATTACCTGATCCCGGATTGTTACCTCCATTTGGATCTGGTGGATTTTGAGCAAATATTGCTGTTGTGGTCAAGGCCAAAATCATTATTACGAGTAGTTTAGCTATTGTTTTCATATCTCTGTTGTTTTTTTTCATTAGTTAATTATGACTTTTTCGGTACGAACTCCGGCTGATTCTGTAAGGCTTATAATATAAACTCCTGTGCTCAGGTTGGTGTTTATCCTGATGAAGTTTTCGTTGCTTACTGATTCTTCTATCAGTGTGCGGCCGGCAAGGTCAGTTATGCGGACAGTTCCTTTTTCAATGGAATTCATACTCTTTACAAAGACTTCCTGTCCAACAGCGTACATTTTTAAGTTTTCTTCTGCACCTGAAAATTCAACCGATGCAGCAGTTAAATGAAGTCTGAAACGATTGTCATTTTCACCTTCGGTATAGCTGAAAGTATAAGTTCCTTTTTCCAGGTCTTGTACAATACCTGTTTTCAGGTCTTCCAATTGGCAACTTTGAATGTCAGTCATTTTTTCGAGGCTGATGGTATAGTTACCGTTGTTTTTAACATAAAATCCAACAGGGATTACATCAGTTGCAGGCAACTGGCTGATGGACAAATTATCTTCTCCTGCAATAGTATAAATCTGAGGATAGATTTTGTTCGGAGCCATCAGTTTGTAAGCGTCATATTTTCCATCAAAGGCAGGTGTGGCTTCTTCATTCAGGCGGATATAGGTTTTGTCAACCATGTCGCCCGATTGAACTTGCAATGCAATGTAATTGCTTACTTCCTGTGAGTTTTTGTAAAATTCGTCAGTACCAAGATGAGATCTGTCAGAATTTCCTACACTAAAAGTACCTTGTGCTGATGCGCTAATCCAGAAACCCTGCATCGGAGGAACATATTGTGACCCTGAACCACCAACGCCGGAAACATAGGAAACATAATTACCAACGCTTTCCATGTAATAAACAGCACTGTTCATTCCAGGTGGGATGGTAACCACTTCCCAGTCGATACTTGAAGGAAATGGGTTTCCAAACAGATTCCATCCAAATGCATTATCTGCTGTAAACGCAACCGGTTGATTTCCTGTTCCGGGTACTCCGGTGAATGTGTAATACGCACCTCTCATCACTGGTGTGCCCCACAAAGCATAACCTGTCATTGGCACAAGTGGAGTTGTTTCTTCTTCAATTTCTGTCCAAACTTGTGTTGATTCATTATAAGATTGCAAATAGTCACCATAAAACATATCAGCCGTTTGGCCTACAACAGGTGATCCAATCAAATGCCATTCACTTTCATCAATAAATCTTTCAGCACTTATATTGCCAGTTACATTGCCAAATGTAATTACCGAACCTGTAGCATTTGCTCCATCACTGTTAATAGCAAACGTTGCCGTTGGATCAACTTCCAAATCACCAAGGACAGTCAATCCCATCAAGGGATCGATAACCAGAGTTGTTCCCGTGAGTAAAATCAAATCATTGCATTCAGCAGGTGTTGCCCCTGGCTCACTTACCAAAGGCATATTGACTGCTTTGTCAGACAGATAAATATCATCAGTAGCTGTTGCCACAACACCGGTTAACCAGTTAGTAGTTGTTCCCCAGTCACTATCTGTGGCACCATTCCAATCCCCCGGAAGGGCTTCATACTCGTAAGCACCAATAGAAGGTGGATTTGAAAATGGATTTCCATTTATATCATTCACAGGTGCTTCACTTGCATCGCCAGCGCCAATTGCTTCTGAAGCATAATGATTACGAAAATCACCAGCTATTGTCAGGGAAGGTAAAATGGGAGAACTGTAGTAAGGATTTACATCAATGTTATTTCCACCATCAATTCCAATTCCGTCATCCCAGGTCGTACTTCCTTCTATATCGCAATAGCTGTAGGTTATTGTCGGATCAGCTATATCCCAGTTGTACATTATTGAGCTATTTCCCCAAACCAGGCAGTTTGTAAATGAAGCGTCAACAATACCACTTCCGTCATCACTCCAGTTTTCAAATGCCCCACCATCTGTAGAAGCTGTATTTCCACTGAAAGTACAATTAGTAAAAACTGCACTATTATCGCCGCCATTCCAGCCCCAGAAGGCAACACCTCCGCCAAGGTCTGACTCATTTCCGCTGATAATACAAGTAGTAAACTCTGCATTGCTAATACCACCAGCATCAAATCCTTCAATTATCACACCACCTCCTTCTTCAATCGCATAATTACCGGAAATGATACAGTTCGTGATAACAGGAGAGGCTTCGCCTTCAGTTCCATGAATACCAATTCCACCACCATAGTTTGTTGAAGTATTGTTGCTAATTTGGCAATCAGAAATAGTCGGGTCACATAAAAAACCGTTAACTGCGAGAACACAAATTCCACCCCCTTGAATATCTGCGTGATTAGATATAATATTACAGTTCGAAACCACAGGACTGCAATTAGCGGCCTCAGCATAAATAAACACACCGCCACCATAATCTTCAACAAACACACCGCTTTTGTTAGCGTAACCAGCAGTTATTCTAAATCCATCAACAATGGTTTGATTACTCACATCCACCAGAGAAACTACATGGTAGGAATTTGTTCCTGGAATTTCACCACTAAGTATCGTGATATTATTTTCGAAATCTCTTTCCGAAAGCATAGTTTCTGTTCCGTCAAATCCCCCGTAAACCTTGGCACCACTTGGAATTTCAAAATAAATCTCAGGATTAGCCAAAGTAGTAGGATAATAAGTTCCAGCAACGACCCATATTTCCTCTGTTGTAACATTTGGATCTGCCAATGCAAGTTGCAGGTTAGTGTATGCATCCGCCCAAGTTGTGCCATCATTGTTTCCAGTCGCCGCGGCGTTAACGTAGATTTGGGCATTTATTGAAAATGCCGAAATTAAAATTACCAGTAAAAGCGTAAATT
>DATCTB010000105.1:0-2331 GCA_036568185.1 Bacteroidales bacterium
AAACAAAGTGAAATAAAAAAAACTGAAACTACTAATTATTACCCAAAGCACCTGAATTTCAATTAAATAAAAATTTATTTCAAAAATAAAATATAGCCCAAAATACCCGAAAAACTATCCTTGCAAGAATGGGTTTTTTCCATATATTTGTCCGTTTTCAAATTCAATATTCATTAAAAAAATAATTATGTTTAAAGACCAACCCAAAGGTTTAATTGCAGCCGCTCTGGCAAATATGGGCGAGCGATTTGGATTCTACACCATGATGGCAATCCTGGTGTTATTTCTTCAAGCCAAATTTGGCCTTAACGAAACAAATGCAGGTATTATTTATGCTGTCTTTTATTTCTCAATTTATTTCCTGGCATTAATTGGAGGAATTATAGCTGACAGGCTGCAGAACTTCAAGGGGACCATTATGGTGGGAATCATTACGATGACAGTTGGATATGCCATCCTGGCCTGGCCAACCCCAACCCCTGTACCTCACCAGGTATTGGGATTGGTATTTTCCTGTTTTGCCCTTTTCATTATTGCCTTTGGTAATGGCCTTTTTAAAGGAAACCTTCAGGCACTTGTTGGCCAGATGTATGACAACAAGAAGTATGACAAAGGAAGGGATTCCGGCTTCCAGATATTTTATATGTTCATCAATATTGGCGCTGTTTTCGCTCCTTTCACCGCAGTAGGGATTAGAAACTGGTGGTTACAGCACAACGGTTATGAGTATGATGCAGGATTACCTGCACTTTGCCACGAACATATTGCTGGAACATTAACAGAGCAGGGAAGCATGGCACTACAAAATTCTGCTGATGCCGCAACTATTGGTGGGAATGCAGGAAATATTTCTGAATTTGCCAATAATTACCTGAACGTGTTTACAACAGGGTTCCATTATGCTTTTGCCATTGCCATTGGTGCCATGCTAATTTCTTTGTTAGTTTATGTTTCAAACAAGAAAATGTTTCCT
The DNA here is from genome assembly GCA_036568185.1 of Bacteroidales bacterium. Lineage (GTDB taxonomy): Bacteria > Bacteroidota > Bacteroidia > Bacteroidales > F082 > DATCTB01. Next base: position 974 of record DATCTB010000105.1, read on the forward strand.
GATGTCAAGAAAAAAGGATCTGCCGGAAGTGAAGAAGACGATCTTCCAGCAATGGATCCTAAAGAAGTCAAACAACGGATTTATGCACTTGTGGCTGTTTTTGGCGTTGTAATTTTCTTTTGGTTCTCGTTCCACCAAAATGGCTTAACACTAACATTTTTTGCAAAAGACTACACAGATCTTTCAGCTATTAAATTCTCTGTTTTTGGGTTAAAGATTGTAGGAGCGGAATTGTTCCAATCAGTTAATCCATTTTTTGTAGTATTTCTTACACCAATCATTGTAGCATTCTTTGGCTGGCTGAGGGCTAAAGGCAAGGAGCCAAGTACGCCTAAAAAGATTGCAATAGGTATGTTTATTGCTGCACTTGGTTATGTTGTAATGGTAGCTGCTTCATTAGACCTTCCACTTTTAAGTGATGTAAAACTAATGGGTGGCCTTCCTGAATCTGAAAAAGTTACACCATTAATATTGATTTCTACCTATTTCATACTTACTGTGGCAGAATTGTTTATCAGCCCGCTAGGTATTTCATTTGTCTCAAAAGTATCGCCACCGCAATACCAGGGGCTTATGCAAGGGCTGTGGTTAGGTGCAACTGCCGTTGGAAACCAGTTGCTGTTTATCGGCGCAATTTTCTATGCAAGCATTCCTATCTGGATGACTTGGAGCATTTTTGTTGTGGCTTGCCTCATTTCGATGTTTGCTATTTTATTTATGATGAAATGGCTTGAAAGAGTATCGAAATAATTTTAAAAAGTATTTCACAGGGAACCCCGGCCAAATTGGTTGGGGTTTCTTATTTAAAAACCTTCAGGTAAAACTGCTAATTTTGCTGAATGAATTATCCCTGGAACCACAAGCAACCTTTTAATTCTTACGCACCTTACTTTAAGGGTATTTTTGGTGAAAGGGTTCAGAAAATAAGTGTTGATGCAGGGTTTACCTGCCCAAACAGGGATGGCAAAGCGGGGACAGGTGGCTGCACTTATTGCAACAATGATGCTTTCAACCCATCTTATTGCGACCCTAAAAAGCCAATTCTCCAACAAATTGAAGAAGGAATTGAATTTCATCAAGTGCGCTACCGCCGGGCAAGCAAATACCTGGTATATTTCCAGCCTTTTTCCAATACTTACGCACCACTTGAACACCTGAAAAAGTTTTACGAAGAAGCGCTCTCCCACCCTAATGTAGTTGGTTTGGTGATTGGAACACGCCCGGATTGCGTGGATGATGAAATTTTGAATTATTTAAAAAAACTTTCCGAAGAAAACTATATCATGATTGAATATGGAGTGGAAAGTATTTATAACGAAACGCTTCTTCGCATAAACCGGGGGCATAATTCCGCGGTA
>DATCTB010000106.1:0-2854 GCA_036568185.1 Bacteroidales bacterium
GTTTCATAATCCCAAAACCCCCGGATAATTATTTCATTTATTAAAACAGTGTCTTTTTGCATCAAAACCGGGTAATTCTTCAGGTTACTAGAAGAAGTATCGTCGATATATAAAATAATTGGCCGGTAACCTATTGAAGTAATCAGGACTGAATCGTGCAAACTAACATATAATTTGAATTTCCCATTTTCGTCGGAAATGGTGCCCCAATAATTAAATTTGCTAATTAGGTGCGCATTCCAGATGGGTTGCAGGCTGTCAGAAGTCAGCACTTCGCCTTCAAGCAATTTAAGAGTACTTTTTTCATGCTGCCCAATCGCCTGAAAAGGAGAAAAAACAAACAAAAAAATAGTGAATAAAAAGCTGATTATTAATATTCTAAAAAAGTATTTTGTTTTTCTTTTCAAAAATATATTTTAACAGCAACGAATTTATGCTTTAATTTGACTTATAAAAGATAAAAATTCTTAATAAAAACCTCAAAATTTATCATTATGAAAAAAACACTTACCCTAACATTATTATTACTAACTGTGCTGATTTCATCTGCACAAATCCTACCCAATCCAAGTTTTGAAGTTTGGGAACCATTTTCCGGTTACGAAGATCCACAATCTTGGAATACACCAAATCAATATACGTCGTTGATTGGAGTTACTGTCGTTTCAAAAAGCACTGACGCGTACAGCGGTGATTATTCGGCCATGCTTGAAACAAAAAATGTATTAACGTTTAAGGCTCCCGGACTATTAACCCTTGCCGATTTTACTGTTAATATTACCGCCGGAACTTATACTTTTTCAGGCGGAATTCCTTTAACCGATAAAGTGAATAAAATGACAGGAATGTTTAAATACTCGGGCGCAAATGGCGATTCTGCAAGTGTAATGATTATCAGCTTCAGGCATCCTGAAGGACAGGAAATTGACACTGTTGGAATTGGCTATGGCTTTCTTCATGATGCATCTGACTGGTCATCTTTCACTGTAAATATGTATCCCATGAGCGATGCTCAGCCCGATACTTTTAACGTGATTATCATGTCATCAGGTTCATTTGATTTGAACGTCGGCTCAGTTCTGTACGTTGATGATTTAAGTCTCGAAACTGTTACGGGCATTATTAACCTTTCTAAAGAAACTACTAACGTGAAAGTGTATCCTAACCCTGTTTCAGATTTTGTGAAGTTTGAATTGGAAAATGATGGTGAAAACCTGGAACTCTCAGTATTTGACAATGCCGGACGCCAGGTTGAACGACTTACTTTCAGCGGGAAATCAACCGAAATAAACCTCGGCAATTTCCCGGCAGGTGTTTATTCGTACCGGATTACTGATGCCAGCAAGCTAATTGGCTCAGGTTCATTTGTAAAAAAATAACTTCTTTAATGAAAAAGCCCCGGTATTCCAGAACCTTTGTTCTGTTTAGTTTGGCTTTCTTCCTGTCTTCAGGAATGCTTGCTCAAAACGACACGCTTGTTAATAAAAACAAGGAAGAAAAGATAAAAAAAGGCTGGAATTTCGGGGCTTTGCCTGTTTTGGCTTACGACTCAGATCTAGGTTTTGAGTTTGGTGCGCTCGTTAATTTATATCATTATGGAGATGGTAGCCGCTACCCAACTTATGACCACTCCTTGTATTTTGAAGCTTCATGGTACACCAAAGGCAGCGGAATTTTCCGGTTTTATTATGACTCGGACAAGCTGATTAAAGGCATTCGGACTTCACTCGACATTAGTTATATGCCCGACCAGGCCTACCAGTTTTATGGTTATAATGGCTATGAAGCTGTGTATAACGAAGACTGGACGGACACTGATGATGCCCAATATAAATCGAGATTATATTACAACTATAAACGGCAGTTTTTCAGGATAAAAACCGATTTCCAGGGAAACATTACCAACAATGGCAAACTTAGGTGGCTGGCCGGTTTGGATTTCTATAATATTACTCAAACCACCCTCGACCTCGAAAGGCTGAACAAGGGAAAATCAGCTGACAAAAAACTTCCTGACACAGCCGTTTTGTATGACCAATACACCAGCGATGACGTTTATACTACCGATGTTCCAACCTGGCAAATTATTCCGGAGTCTGAAGTAGATGGAGGTTTTTTTACTGCCGTAAAATTGGGCGCTGTGTTCGATACCCGCGACAACGAACCCAACCCCATGAAAGGAATCTGGACTGAAATTATCCTGGCTTCGGCACCTAAACCTACCTCTTCGATGGAGCAAGGTTTTATGAAACTGGCTATTACGCACAGGCAATATTTCACGATAGTAAAAAATAAATTGTCATTCGTTTATCGCCTTGCTTACCAGGGAACCATTTTAGGTTATACGCCGACTTATGCACAGCAAATTATGTACTTTTCGAAAATGACGGGAGCGTACAATGAAGGTTTAGGTGGCATAAAAACCATGCGCGGAATTAAAAGAAACCGTATAATTGGCGATGGCTGGCTGATGGGAAATTTTGAGCTCCGGTGGAAATTTGTCAATTTTCAGTGGATAAACCAAAACTGGTATTTGGCGCTGAGCGGATTTTTTGATACCGGAAAAGTTATTCAATATATTGATGTACAAAACAGTGTGGAAGGTGTGGGCGTAAATTATCCGGGCGATGAAACACAGGCTGACTATTTCAGCTTCCAGCCTGACAACTGGCACAATAGCGTTGGAGCCGGATTGCATATTGCCATGAACCAAAACTTCATTATTGCCATAGATTATGGAAAAGCACTCAACCCGCAGGATGGTAATTATGGATTATATATAGGGCTGAATTTTCTCTTTTAATAAGGATAGAATTAAACTATACTAAGTTTTTTTTCCATGATTAAACGTAAA
>DATCTB010000107.1:0-2211 GCA_036568185.1 Bacteroidales bacterium
GGGCAATTCCATGTAAGTACATCCCCGGGCAATCTTCCAAATCTGATTCTGAGATAAAAACTTTCGTTTTGTCTTTCATTTCTACCAACATCCCTGTAGAACAGAATCTCTCAGGATTAATTTCTGATAAATTTGTTTGGATATAAAGCCTTTCCTGGTGCGAAAACATGCTCTCTTCCTCAGGAAACCAAGCCATTGCATTTTCAGGGAAATTAAACGAAACCAATTCATTTTTTACAACAATTGTATCTTTCAAGGCAGTTTTCCAGCGATAGGCAGCGCCATCATTATATGCCCTGAAAATGAGGCAGTAACCGCCTTTGAATTCAATTTCCAGTTCGTTATATTCGTTTAAGATGCTGGCATATTTTCGAGGCAAAACAGGTTTCTCAATATTTGAATAAAACTGGATTTTATTCTTTTTTACTACTGAATTATTTCCAAGAACCAGCCCATCCTGCAAGCTCATTGATATTGGGGATGAGGAAATTACAAGTTTGTTTTTAAATAATACTTGAAATCTGGTTTCTTTGTCAATTGACACCTGTACTTTCACATTTCCATCAGGTGAACTGACTTGATAATCCTTTGATAAAGCAGTAGAACTGAAAATCAGCAAAGCTGAAACGAAGAGTAAAAAATATTTTTTCATAAGTAAACTTTAAAATGGGACTGAAACAGTATAGGTTTCCCCCGGCTTCACCCTGACAACAATAAAACTAATATTCTGGTTTTTTCGATAAACCCTTTCGCAAGGTGTATTTTCTCCATTCAAACTTAAAACATTAGAAATAGCCGGAAACGAAGCCTGCCATAAAACTTCAGCACCCGAATTATTAGTAAACACAGTTTCTTTTATGCCATTGTGCCTTACAGTAATTGAATTTTCAAACACAGGTACATCGCTCATTTCAGCCCAGCCAACCTGGCTTGTCAGCCGGGGAAAGGTTTCTATCAAGTTGTGGTAAGCATGGGGCTTAATTCCCATCAATCCACTGGCAACAGCACCAATGGCTGAAAAAGAAACTTCGGGGTATTCGCGCCTTTCCAGATGTGGGCCAACTAGTTGCAATAAGTATTTGAAAGCCCTTTCGTTTTGGTTGTAGCGGTAAAACAATTCAGGCAAATAAGAGCTTTCTTCAACATTTTCAGCCTTGCCAATGTTTTTTAACACCAATGCCACCCTTACCTTGTCGGTTATTATTTCATGGTACAAAGGATAAAATTTCAGCAACTCGTTGTTTGCCAGAATATAATTGCCATCGCTATTCCTTCCATTATAATATACATTTGAAGTACTGTCCCACCATTGCTCATTGAAAACAGTTTGTATTTCTTCTGCTTTATTCTTCATTTCTTCAGCAGCCAAACTATCGCCGGTATAGGCTAGGATTTTTGAAAAAGCATAATAGCCTGAATACATCGAAGCCACCAGGTCGCTGCCCGTTACAAAATCAGCATTATCCGACTCCCAATACGTAGGAATACCGCGTGGCCAGTTGGTTTTCGCACTTTCCATTATGCCATCATTATCTAAATCCCAGGCAACAACATATTCAAAAGCTGTTTTATTATAAAAATTCAAAAAAACTGGGTTTGATAAATAAGTGCTATCGCCCGTCCATTGGTACATCCGATAGCAAGCATCCATTACATCAAAATTGGCAGGCAGGTTGTACCAAAAGTTACTGTCGTTTATGTAATCAACAGGGGCGGGGAAGCCATCTTTGTTTATTTCCCAAAAACTGCACCAGTCGCGCGATTCGGAAATTCCTTCAGCAAATTTTTCCAACATATTTTTATTAAACGCTGCCAAACCGAGTACCTGCGCACCCAAACATTGGTGCGACACATCGCGCATGCAAAATGCTTCTCTTCCCGGCAGCGATGCTTCGTACCATTTTCCAACCTGATCGCCTTCAAACACATATTGCATAGCCTGGTTTTTAGCCCACTCAAAGCCCTCATTCAATTCTTTGTTATCAGATGTAAACCCAACTTGTTTGTTTTCACCGGCATTTTTCATTGGCCCGCAGCTGCTTAAAAGCAATATTGAAGCAGAAAAGAATAAATTGTAAAACACAGATTTCTTCATTTTCAACAATGATTTATTTAATCAGGTAAATTTCTACAAATCTTTTCTTTTTACTGCTATTGCTACCGAAATTTTTAACCAAAACTTGTTAACACGAAGCAGTTTTTAGCGCTTTC
>DATCTB010000108.1:0-2685 GCA_036568185.1 Bacteroidales bacterium
TGGCAAATACCTTCCGGGCACTTTGATTCCGATTTTCGACACGCCAAAAATTAAGGAAACCAAGCCTGATTATGTGCTGATACTCCCGTGGAATTTGAAAAATGAAATTGCCGAACAACACAAATACATTAAGGAATGGGGCGGAAAGTTTGTTGTCCCGATTCCTGAATTGACAATTCTGGATTAAAAATAAAAATTATGCTAAACCTGAAATTGAATGCAGACAGCCCTTTGAACATCCTTTGCCTGGGCGCCCACAGCGACGACATTGAGATTGGCTGCGGCGGCACCATGCTTTACCTGAAAGAAAAATACAATATCGGGCATGTTTCGTGGATAGTTTTTTCTGCCTCTGTTTTGCGGGCTAAGGAAGCCACAAAAAGCGCCAATTTGTTTTTGGAAAATGTCAGTTCAAAACATGTTGAAATCAAATCGTTCAGGGATGGGTTTTTCCCGCAGCAGGGCGGCGAAATAAAGGAGTTTTTTGAAAAAATGAAACTAGACATTTCCTACGACCTGGTTTTTACGCACTACCGCCACGACCGCCACCAGGACCACCGCACCATCAGCGACCTGACGTGGAACACTTTTAGGAACCACCTGGTATTGGAATACGAAACGCCCAAATATGACGGCGACCTCGGCACGCCCAATGTGTTTGTGCCTCTGGATGAAAAAATTATTGCCCGGAAAAATGATATCCTTTTAAAATCATTTACCTCGCAAACCTCCAAACACTGGTTTGATGCGGAAACCTTTAACGCCCTCCCCCGCCTCCGCGGAATGGAAGCGGCGGTAAAATATGCCGAGGCGTTTTATGGGAGGAAGGTTTTATTATAATAGAAAATAGTATATACTACAATATTGATATGCACAATTGTTATTTATAATTAAACGAAACCAAATGGAATTACCAAAATATCATGAAACATTTATACCGGTTTTAGAAACTCTAAATAATGTAGAATCTCTAAATAGTAGAGAATTAGCATCTCGGGTTCGTGATAATTATTATTCTGATTTACCACAAGAATTACTTAACAAAAAGACAAGTTCTGGAGCTAACGTTTTACTTGACAGAATCCTTTGGGGAAAATCTTATCTTAAAATGGCAAAATTTGTTTCTTACCCTAAAAGAGGAATGGTTCAAATTACAGAAAAAGGAAAACGAATTCTAGAAATTGGTAATCTGTCATTACACGACCTTCAAAATGACCCTGATTTTATCAATCATAGAGATTCTGTAAAAAGTAGAAAAGAAAATGAAATAGAAATTGACACAGTACATGTTGAAAATGCTTCACCACAAGATTTAATAGATTCTGGATTCTCTACTATTGAAACAGAAGTTAAAACTGAACTGTTAGAAAAACTAAAGGAAATCGATCCGTATTATTTTGAAAAAGTAATTCTTATTCTTCTCAAAAGAATGGGGTATGGTGATTTCATTGAAACTTCTAAATCAGGTGATGGTGGTATTGATGGTATAATAAACGAAGACAAACTTGGACTTGAAAAAATTTATACTCAAGCAAAACGCTATAATGAAAATAAAGTAAGGGAAAAAGACATAAGAAACTTTATTGGAGCTATGAGCGGAGACACGAGTAAAGGAGTTTTTATAACAACATCAACTTTTGATGATTCTGCAGTAAAAAAAGCAAGAGAAGCTCACCATTCAATAATCTTAATTGATGGAGCTAAATTAGTTGATTTAATGCTTCAGTATAATGTAGGCGTTCAGGTTAAAACAGTATATGAAGTAAAAGAACTGGATAATGATTTTTTTGAAGGAGAATGACACTTGCCTCGCTCATCCGGATTTGCAATCCGGATGTAAAGGGACATGAATTTGGAATTCAAACAAAGAATAAAAAATAAACAAGGTTTAAATTAACCTATGAAAATGCAAACAATACCTAAAATAAAAATGAGTAAAGTGTATCCTTTCACTTTGCTATTGATTTATAGTTCTGTATTGTTTCTCGCAACGACTTGTCAACAATACTACCAAGCTACAAGTGAAAGTAAATCAGAATTTAGAAATGACACTGTTTACAATCCTTCTAATTTGCCTGGCGCAGAGAGGGTTATTTATGGGGGTGGGACTGCTTCACGCGTTGGTAATTCAGGCCCGATATATTTAAAACCACCTTTGACAAAAGAGCAAATGGACTCGCTGGGAAGGGAGTATAGTGAATGGCCCAGGAGTGAAAAATACAATTGGTTCAATAAAAATGACAGTTTAAAGATGATTGATACATCTAATAACGCCAAGGGAGAAGATAATTAAAAAATGAATTAAATTGCCCACTAGTCCGCCTTTAGGTTTGTAAAGCGGATGCAAAAAAAACTTTCGTTTGGGAAGAGAACCTGAAACAAGTTCAGGTTGACGGTGAGGGGGATTTATAACACCCCGCTTGTGAGTCAATATAACTATTAGAAACGATCAGAAGAATAAGCCCATGCTGACTCAAACCGCCAGTCAAACATTTTCGTCCACAAAAGGCCGGTTGTAGCCCTTTTCCATACAATTGCATCGCCAATCCATGCAATTGCAACACCAATCTATCCAATTGTAAGGGCAATTTACCCAAATGTAAGGCTATTCTATCCAATTGTAAGGCTATTCTAACCAATTGTAACGCTATTTTATCCAATTGTAACGCTATTCCATGCAATTGT
>DATCTB010000109.1:0-10018 GCA_036568185.1 Bacteroidales bacterium
GAACTTCGTGAAGCGAAAGAAACTACTCCTGATGACCCACTTTTCACGGATCAATGGGCGCTTAAAAATACTGGCCAAAACGGTGGTTTATTAGATGCTGATATTGATGCAACAGATGCATGGGATATTACCCAGGGTGGGCTCACAATTTTTGGTGATACCATTGTTGTTGCTATCGTTGACGGGGGTTCAGACCTTTTTCATGAAGACCACGATTTATGGAAAAACCGCCAGGAAATAAAGAACAATGGTATTGACGATGACAATAATGGATATGTTGATGATTATGATGGTTGGAATGCATATGCACACAACGGCGTTATTCCAACCCACAATCATGGAACACATGTAGGTGGAATAGCAGGTGCAAAAGGAAATAATGCGTTAGGTGTAACTGGAGTCAACATGAACTTGAAAATATTGCCTGTTGCGGGAGATGCTACTGTTGAATCTATAGTTGTGGAGGCTTTGTCATATGTTTATACAGTGCGCGAAAGATATGAGCAAACCAATGGAGAAGAAGGCGCCTTTGTAGTTGCTGACAACTGCTCATTCGGAGTAAATAAGGGGCAGCCGGAAGATTATCCAATTTGGGAGGCGATGTACGATTCGCTGGGAAAAATTGGTATTCTCAGCATGGGAGCAACAGCCAACGCACCCTGGGATATTGATAGTGTTGGGGACGTTCCTACCGCATTTTCAACGGACTATATGATAGCTGTAACCAATACAACCAAACTTGATCAAATTAGTACCAGTGCAGCTTATGGCGATACAACGATTGATTTGGGCGCTCCCGGCACAACAATTACATCATTATTTGTAAATAATGGCTATGGCAATAAAACTGGTACTTCCATGGCAACACCCCACGTAACAGGGGCTGCAGCGTTGCTCTATTCGGCAGCCGATTCAGCATTTATGGCCTTTTGTAAAAGCAATCCGGGTGCCGGCGCTTTGTTAATTAAACAATACATTTTGGATGGAACTGACCCAATTAATGATTTACAAGGGAAAACGGTTACCGGCGGCAGGCTTAATGTTTTCAATGCACTGAACCTGATGCTTTATAATCCTTATCCTTTTCTTTTAACTGATAAGGACTCAGTTTTCATTGAGATTCTGCAAAACACAACTGATGAAATCAGTGTAAATTTTACCAACGGGGGAGGTGATACACTTTTTTATTCTACACTTGTCGAAAATCAACCGGAATGGCTATTAATAAGCCCTCCTGACGGCTATTTGCTTGCGGGAGAAAGTAAGGAAATATTACTGCTTTTTAACAGTTCAGAATTGGATACAGGCGTTTATCAAACCATCCTGCATATCAACACCAACACTTCAGATACAAAGATTCCGGTCAATATGCATATAAACGACTATGTCGGAATTTATGATGTGGCAGATAAAGTTCAGCAGTTAAAAGTTTATCCCAATCCTTTTACAAACGAGGTTAATTTCTCTTTTGAATTGGATAAAAATTCTTTAGCTACGCTTGAAATCATTGATCCTACGGGAAGAAAAGTGTATTCTTCATCAAGCTACAAAGCCGGGAAAAATGTGATTAGCTGGGAAAATAAGCAGGCAAGAGGAATTTATTTTTATAGAATTTTAGTTTCAGGAGAAATTATTTCTTCGGGAAAACTTGTCAAATTATAGTTATTGATTACTTATCCAGTAACCTGGATTTTGTATTTCTTTTCCTTTCCAAACCTCGAAATGCAACTCAGTTTTCCCTTTCAGGTTGGTATGAATTCTGCCTATCACTTGTTTGGTTCCAACCTGTTCACCCTGCACAACGTAAACTTCATCAAGATTGGAATAGACGCTGAAATATTCACCATGTTTAATAATTACGGCAATATTGCTTGAAGTGATGGTTGTGATACTGACGACTTTTCCGCTAAATACGGCACGCGCCTGAATGTCGGGGCTTGTAAGGATGTTAATACCATTATTTTGGGTTTTCACATTCTTTAAAACAGGGTGCTGATGAACGCCAAATGTTTCTGAAATTATTCCCCTTTCGGCCGGCCACGGAAGCTTCCCTTTATTTGTTTCAAATGATTCTGACAATAATAATTCTTCGGGGGTTAGCTGGTAACCAGTTCCGGTTGCGGCCTTCGAGCTTGACTTTATTTCCCTGGCTATAATTTCCTTAATTTGTTTTTGAAGTTTTGCTTCCTCAGCTTGTTTGGCCTTCAAATCTGATTTCAGTTGTTTTTCCTGCTTTGAAAGGCTTGATACCAGTTTCGATTTTGCTGACTGTTCTGTTTCAAGTGCGGAAAGCTGTGTGCTTTCTTCTTTCAGTAAATTTTTTTTCTCTATTTTTTGTGCTGTCAGCAATTCCAGCTCTATAGTCTTTACTTTTTCTTTATTCTTTATATTTTCCGATTCTTTTTGAATGTATTCAGAAACCTGGTCGAGGTAGCGCAGGCGCTGGTAGGCCTGGTTAAGGTCATCGGCAGAAAAGAGAAATATGAGTTTGTTGTAGGAGGTTTTATGCTTGTAGGCAAAATAGACCACTTTAGCATAATCTTTTTTCAGGCTTTCAAGTTCTTCGTTAAGTGATTCAATTGATTTTTCAGTATTATCAATTTGTGAATTCAGATAAGCAATTTCTTTTTTTAATGTGAGCACCAATTCTTCGCGCTGGTCAATTTTCTTATTTATCAATCGCAATTCACCCACAGTAGCATTTTTGCTTTTCTGGGTTTTGCTTATCAGCTGATTGGTGAATTCAATTTCCGATTCAAGTTTTTTACGTTTTGCTTCTAACTGTTTCTGGTCTTCCTGGGCTTGAATAGGTGTTATCAAAACCACAGAAAAAAACATTGTACAAGTATACAGAAACCAGCTCTTCATCATCAAAAAATAACTTTTTAAAAGAGTTTATCGTATTTGGATGGAATTTTAAATGGAAAAGAGAGCGCTTCTCCGGTTTGGACTTTTCCAAAATCAACATCAATAGTAATTTGTTCTTTTGAAGAAATTTCAATTCTCATTTTCCCTGGAAAAAACTGGCCGTCAACTTCTTGAAATTGATTATAAAACACCTGCAATTTGTTGCCATCATTGTCAAGTTCTTTCAACTCAATTTGTTTAATTTTAAAGGTTTCAGGGTCAAGCCAAATATTCTGTACCAAAATCATTGGAGTTGTTTCATCGGCCAATAAATATTTCTTTATTTTCCTTCTTTCCTGGATGCTTATTTTATAATAATCTCCGTCAATAGTTGACCTGAATTTGTTTACGTCGTACTGCGTCAGGTCGTTTCCAACTATCATTGCCTGTAATATTGAATAGTCGATGGTAGTGTTGATCAGGCTGTCAATAAGGTTGTACCTTCCGGTGAAATAGGTTTTATTCAGCCGGTTAACAAATTTAATGGAATCATTTGTAAGTGCAATCCTGGCGGCTTCGATACCCAAAGCCGGTGAAAAAGAGAGCCAGGTGATGCTGTCATTTTTAATGCGGAGTTGTCCTCTTAAATCAGTAGATTTTTTTCCCTGAGTATAAGTCATGCTGAATTTAACGTCGAGGTAATCAAACTTGAATTGGTTTTCGCTCATTTTGGTATACAAGAATTCGAAACCATATCGCTTCAAAGGTTGTTTCATCACCGATCTGGTTGACTTACAGGCCGTCGTGAAAATCAAAAAAGTAAGCAGGATAAATAACCCTGGTTTGTAAATTACTCTATTCATAGAGCTGTTGGTCTTTAATTTTTTTATCAAGAAGATCGGAATAATCTTTTTGTTTTTTGGCGAGTTTCCAATAATTAAGTGCTTCTTCTTTTTCTCCCAATTGGAACAAAATATCGCCATAATGTTCAAGCACCACACCACTTTCTGCCCCGCCATTACTGTATGCTTTTTTTATCCATTCAAGTGCTTCTTTATATTTTTTTTGTTGGTACAAAACCCATGCATGCGTGTCGAGAAAGCTACTGTTGTAGGGATCCAACTCAACTGCTTTTCTTGACATTTTCTCGGCTTTATCCAACTTTTCAGAACTTAAGGATAAATAGTAGGCATAGTTGTTTAACACATAGATGTTTTCAGGATTTATTGACAAGGCTTTGTCATAAGCTTCATACGCAGCAGCTAAATTTTCAAGCGCGTGATAAGTATCGCCAAGGCTGGAATAGAACTGTTCGAGTAAATTGTTGTTGTTTACCACAAAATCAATCCCTGATTGTAAATAAGCTTGCGCTTTTACAAAATCTTTAAGTTGAAAATTGGAAATTCCTGCAAAATAATATGGCAGGGGATAGGTTGGAAAATAATCAACAACTATTTCAGCATCAGCAGCTAACTGTTGATTTTGTTCAAGAAACAAATCGCAGAACAGTAATTTTTCCCATATAGCATAATTGCCTGTATTTACTTTCACTATTGCCCTGAAAATATCTGAAGCCTTTTGGTATTCCTTATTTTCAAACAACATGGATGCATAAAAGCTATCAGCCATCACATCGTCGGGATGCGTTTTTTTCAGAATTTCAGAAAGTTCGAGCGCTTGCTTTTGCTGCTCATCAGTAAGATCACCAGTATAATAATTGATCAATAAATTAATTGATGTGTTTAGGTCAAGATTGGGGTTTGCCAGGCCAAGTTTTAATTCTTCAAACGATTTTTTACTATCTCCTTGTTTCTTGTAATAATCTGCCAGCGAAATATGCACATAAGGATCGTTAGGATTGATTTCAACAATTTTGGTGTAAGCCCAAAGAGCTTTATCGTCCATTTTTCGTTTTGAAGCATATTCTGCTAAAAGTGCATAAAACCTGGGGTCGGTAGGGTCGGTATCAATTAAATCTTCAAACTCTGCAATTGCTCCATCGGGTTGGTTTAAACGGTCGTATAGCTGCACTTTCTGCATTGTCAACGATTCACTGATGCCTACAATTTCTTCAATTTTATCATAACTATTAATTGCATTTTTGTAGTCACCGGTGAAATAGTATGCAAAAGCCATTTCGTTCAACAATTCCAAATCGTTGGGATATTGCTTAATCAATTCCTGGTAGGTGTACACATAATCATCATATTTTTCATTTTCTTTAGATAAGTCTGCGAAAAGCACTTTGTACCAGCGGTTATCGGGATCAATTTCAATGGCAGTTTTTGATTCTGCCAGGGCTTCATCAATTCTTCCCAAGGCTCTTAAAGTCCGGGCTTTTTCGTAGTGAATGGCTGCATCATCTGGGTCGAAGTTTCCAGCCTGGTTGAGCAAATCAAGTGCAGAAGGCAAACTTCCCAGCTCGCGGGCTCCAATTGCTTTTACAAATAAATCGGAAGCTTTATATCGGTCTTTTTCGGTAATTTCTTTCTTGGAGCTGGTTTGCGTCGTGGTTTTTTTCGACGATGAACAGGAATAAAGAAAAACTGAAAATAAAATGGTAACGAAGATGATTAGTATATTTCTCATTAGCTTTTTACTGGTCTTGAAAAGTTTATTTATGGCCGGTATGGCCAAAACCACCTGCGCCACGTGTTGTTTGATTAAGTTCGTTCACAGCCACCAAATCGGCTTTGGCATGCTGCGAAATGATCATTTGCGCTACCCGTTCGCCATCTCTCACTTCATAAGGTTCCGAGGAAAGGTTGACGAGGATGACTTTTATTTCGCCCCTGTAATCTGCATCAATTGTGCCGGGTGTATTAAGAACAGTAATGCCGTGTTTGGCCGCTAATCCGCTTCGTGGCCTCACTTGCGCCTCATACCCAACGGGCAATTCAATAAATAATCCGGATGGAATAAGCGCTCTCTGAAGCGGTTTCAAAACAATGGGTTCATCAAGGTTGGCCCTAATATCCATTCCGGCAGATGCTTCTGTTTCGTATTTGGGTAATTCGTGCCTGGACTTATTTACTATATTGATTTTCATATTTCCTATTTACTTCTGCAAGTGGCAAAAATAAACAATTTTGGATGGCAATATTTGGGGAAATGTTGCTTCCTGTTTTTCGAAAAATTAATATTCTTTAAAAAAGAATGTTTTTTGGTAATATAAAATTATTTCAGGCCTTTTTAAGCAGTTTTCTGGCTTCAAAGAAATAAATGACCCCAACATAGCTCAGCAACAAGAAAGTGTTTATGGTGAAGTGTATTGATGTGGAGAAATCATTAAATAAGGTTGATAAAAAGTAGAAACCGAGTGCTAAACCAGAATAACCGAGCAATTTTTTAATATTGTAATCAACTTTGTAAATTCTTTGTCCCCAAAAATAGGAAATTAGCATAATAATAAAATAAGTAGCCAGGTTAGCCCAGGCTGAACCTACATAGCCAAACATGGGAATCCAGATAACGTTTAGCGTTATAGTAATGATGGCGCCCAGCACAGCCACAAGTGAGCCGTAAAAAGTTTTGTTGGTAAGTTTGTACCAGATTGACAAATTGAAATATACACCGAGGAATAATTTTGCCAACAGAACAACGGGCACCACTGAGAGGCCGACCCAGAATTTAGGCCCGATAAAGTATTTGAAAATATCAATATACAAAGTAACACCAAGGAAAATCAGCCACATAAAAATCACGAAATAGGTCATGATGCGGCTGTAATTCTGCTTCGCATCTTTTTTATTGGCTTCTGAAAAGAAAAATGGCTCGGCCGCATACCTGAACATTTGAATAAAAAGCATCATTAGGATTGCCAGTTTATAGTTTGCTCCATAAATTCCAATTTCAACTTCAGCTGTTAAATGGTCGGGTAAAAAGTAGCGAAGCAGAATTTTATCAGAAACCTCGTTAATCATTCCAGCAATGCCAATTATCAATATGGGCAGCCCGTACGCAAGCATTTTTCTTAATAATATTGTATCAATTTTCAAACTGAAAGTTCGAAGCTCAGGTAGCAGCATGAATAATGTAACCAGCGAACTGAAAAGGTTGGCGATAAATACAAGGCCAATCATATTCTGGCTTGAATAAAGAGGCCAATTGCTTATTTGTTCACTAAAAATTTTTGGGATTATTAATAAGAAAAGAAAGTTTAGAAATACATTCACCAGTACGCTGGCAATTCGCATGATTGAAAAGCGTTTGGCTTTTTTTTGCAACCGAAGATTGGCAAAAGGCAATGCAGTGAATGCGTCAATAGTAACTACAATTGCCAGGATAAGAATAAAATCTTTGTGGTCGGAATATTGCAAAGCGCTCGAAATATCGCCCAGAAATATTGACACTAAAAAAATAAATAACAGGCTTGTAATAAAAATGCTTCCGGCAGCAGTATTAAAAACTTTTTCGGCTTTATCTTCAAGACTGGCATACCTGAAAAAAGAAGTTTCCATACCATAGGTCAAGATAACCATAATGATGGCAACCCAGGCATACAATTCGGTAATCTGGCCATAGGGCCCTTCGTTGAAAATACGGGTGTAAAAAGGAACCAGAAAATAATTAAGCAGGCGCGGCACAATAGTTCCCATGCCATATATGGCGGTATCGCCAGCCAGACGCCGGAGTGGACTATCCGACATGATTTTGGTTTATTTCGAAAAACTTGAAAATTAAAGTTTGGCTTTTTCCCAAAACGACTTTTTTTGCAAACTTAAATTGAATTTTCTTTGAAACGTTTAAATTTTAAAATAAAGCGGGTACCCTTTTCCTGTGAAGATTCAAAACTGATTTCTCCGCTAATTTCAGAAACAATATTCTTTACAATTGCCAGGCCTAAGCCAGTGCCTCCGGTTTTTGTAGTAAAATAGGGTTGAAAAATACTGGCTTTTTCACTGTCAGCTATACCTTTTCCATTATCAATTACCTGTATGGTAATATAATTTTCATCACCTTCAAAAACAATTTCCACTCTCCCTGATGGGTTGCCTTCGGTAGATTGAATTGAATTTTTTATCAAATTATTAAATACGCGCAGCATGTCTTTCTCAAAGGCAAGAATAAAGTAGCTCTCGTTCTTATCAGTAGCATTTACGCTTATTTCAACCCTGGTATTATTTCGAAATAATGAAACACACGAATTAACAGTTTCAAGCAAATTGACTTTTTCGAAATTACCAGATTTCTTATTGGCAAAGTCTGAAAACATTTCGGCTACTTTATCCAGCGTATCTATTTGCATAACCAATGAAGCGCTTATATTTCCAATCTTTTCATCGAATTTTGGGTCGTTTTCCAGGTAAGCTTTTTCAAGGTATTGAACATTCAGTTTCATGGGTGTGAGCGGGTTTTTAATTTCGTGGGCAATTTGGCGGGCCACTTCCCTCCACGCGCTTTCGCGCTCCGAATGTTTTAAAAGGATTGCGCTTTGCTCAAGTTTGTCAATCATTTTGTTATACTCCTTTATCAGCAATCCTATTTCATCATCAATGTTCCAGGAAATTTTTGTGTTAGGTTTTTCAATCTGAATAGTTGCCAGGCTATTTTGCAAGACGACAAGGGGTTTAATCAATAATTTTGAAAGAAGCAAAGCCAACAAAGTACCGATAATTCCAAGAATGACAAATAAATTTATAAAAGTTGAAAACATCAATAAATAAGACCTTTCAGCATCAAACTGCCGCGCAAAATAAGGAAGGTTAACGAAACCAACCAACTGATTATCGCCCAAAATTAAAGGTGCATAACTCGAATAATACGATATATTTCCAATGTTTTCTTTAGTTAAAAAATACAGCTGGTTTTCCTTACTAAGCTCGTTGAAAGCTGTTGGATTAATTTGCGTTGATTGCAGTCCGCGGCTAAATATTTCCGGCCTCGAACTGGCAATTAATTTTCCTGATGCATCATACAGGTTTATATCAGAAAAGAATACCATTGAAAATTTACTTAACAACTGGTATAAATTCTCTTCATCAACGTTTTTAATATAATCGCTGGTAGAAAGTTTGTGTTGAAGTTCAATAATTACCGATTGTGTTTTTTCGTTTAATTCACTTTTCAACCTGTTGGCATTATTATTTTCCAAATAATAGAAAGTGATAATAGCGAACAAAACAATTATTAAGGAAATGGTTCCAATAAAGAAGAACTGAAGCCTGATACGAAAATTCAGTGTAAAAATCGAGCCTGCTTTGCGCCTGTAAACCACTAAAAACGCGAGCAACATGATGCTTCCAAAAACAATGAACAGAATTGAAAAAGTGGCCAATTGTTCAGTTAGTTGCTGTGAAGGCCGGCTGATAATAAAATACTTTTCAGGACTAATTTGAATTTTTAAAGTTCGGTATCCCAAAATTTCGAAAAACACACCATCTTCATATTTCTTTAAAAAAGTGAAATTGGTTTGATAGGGAAAATTGCCGAATTTATAAACCAGTTCGCCGCTCTGGTACCAGGCAAATGAATATCCCGTCAAGTCAACAGAATCAGATTTTTTATCAATCAACAATTCAGTATAGCCAAAACCTTCAGGGACAATTGAACTGAAAAACTCTAAATAAACAATTTCTTTGTCTTTAGTTTGCTCATTTTCCATTTCAAATTTTCCCAGGTAATAAATACTTTCAGTTTCGCCATTTATAAGGAAAAGGGTGCTATCAATCGATGGTTTCCCGTAATTTTCTATCAAAAGGCCAAAATAATCTGAGCATTCTGTTATAAATCCTTCAGGTTGAATTTTTAACATCTCTCCAGGCGAGCAAAGCATTGCCTGAATAGTATAGCTATTTCTTATTTCAAAAAAGTAGGTTGATATTAAGTAGTCTATAGCTTTGTCATTATTATCTGAATTTTTTAATAATGAAGCAAAGACGGTGTCGTTTAAAATTTTAGGATAAGCCTCTAGGAATAAATTCTCAAGTTCTTTATCACTTTCCCTGGTAAGCAGCACAGAGGACAATTTTTGATGCTCATCTTTTTTCTGGCGTACATCTATATTGATAATGATTGTTGTAAAAGCGGCAAACAAAAGGATATGCAGCAATTGTTTAACAAAATTGATGCTCCGGACCTCATGGACAAATTTAAGAACCAACAATATAAAAACAATAAAACCCGTTGAAAGAAAAAGAATTTCTGGAATTGAATAGCTACTGAAATAAAA
>DATCTB010000110.1:0-3280 GCA_036568185.1 Bacteroidales bacterium
CCCAAAAAGAAGCCAACATCTGGCATTTTGGACACTATGTGGGGCTTGATTTTAACTCAGGTTCCCCTGTAGTGTTGGATGTTCCATATTTTACGTCTAATCTGGGAAATGCTACAATAAGTGATTCATTGGGCAATTTGCTTTTTAGTTGTGGTAATAATACAATCTGGAACCGAAACGGGGTAGTTATGGTAAACGGAAAAGACCTGGCTGGTCGCCCCGGTGCTGCTCAATTCGCTCTTATACTTAAAAAACCAAATTCAAATAATATTTATTATGTTTTTACTGTTTCGTGTGCTAATGAAATATATTACCCAGGTTTTTGGTATTCTGTAATTGATATGAATTTGGATGGAGGACATGGGGCAGTAACAAATGAAAAAAATATTCCATTGGATGCTGCCTGGGATGCCCGCGACAAGCAAATAGGTTTAATATCAGGAAATGATATTAAGGTTATCACCTATAAAGCTTATGAAGATGAATATGCTGTTTTCACGCTCTCAAAATATGGTGTTGACGAACAAGCAGTTATAAGCCCTTCACTGCATCGGGTTTTTACCGGGATATCGGCAACAATGAAATTGTCGTATAATAAGAAATACCTTGTAACTGCTTTCGCGTCAAATGACGTTACTTCAGCAGATAATGCATTCGAAATATGTAAATTTGATCAACAAACAGATAGTATAAAAGTGATGTACACAATTCATCATTATGGAGAAGGAGGAACCCTTGATAGGTGGCCAAATTCAGTTGAGTTCTCACCTGATTCTAAACTACTTTATTTATGTTCATATATTCAGGAATCAGGAGGAGAACGAATGTACTTGTATCAATATGATATGAAGTATGTTGAAGATTCCGCTTTATTCAAAGATTCTGAAATTATAATTGCCGAAGGAGAAATGGGGGGTATGCAATTAGCTACTGATGGAAAAATATATTTTGTCGCCGGAGGGTATGATGAACTTGATTATGTAAGTGTAATACATGAACCCTGGAAAAGAGGAACTGATTGCAATTTTGAAGAAGATGCCATTTATATGGGATATGAAGAAGATGGGAAAAATATTGGCTTGTTTCTCCCCAATATCCTCCTCGATCACCTCCTCCGTTTCGAGTGGGAGGGCCGCTGCTCAGCGGAACCCTTCGTGTTCCAGCCCAACTTCCAGCCCGATCCTGTTTATATCCGCTGGAGCTTCAGCGACCCGGCAGCCGGGGCCGACAGCATTTCCCTCGACCTGAACCCTGTGCACTATTTCACTCAGGGCGGAGAATACGAAGTGAAGGTATTTGTTCAATATCCATCAGGAAGAATTGAAGAAACTTCAAGAGTTGTAACTGTCATCGAATCGCCACATCCAGATTTGGGGCCGGATACTTTGAAATGTGAATTGGGCGCTATTACACTTAATGCGGGTGATGAGGATGGAATGTACGTTTGGAGCAACGGCACTTTCGGCAACAATGCCCGCCAGATAACCGTTTCCGACAGCGGCTGGTACTGGGTGCAGGTAACCAACAGCGGGGGCTGCCAGGTAAGGGATAGCATTTATGTTGGCGTTTATCCAAAAGCCATTATTGACGAAACCAACCTTTCCCTAATTCCTACTTCCTGCGGGGGAAGCAACGGGAAAGTCCTTGGGCTTGCCGTTTCGGGAGACGAACCGCTGAGTTTTGAATGGTTCGATGCAGGCGATAACCTGCTTGGCACTGAACTTGACCTGGTAAATTTACCGGTAGGAAATTATTATTTACACATCATTGACGGGAACGCCTGCACCACTATTTCCAATGCCTACACCATTGAAGATGCAGGGGATATTGAAATTGCTTTGGTTGAAAAACAAGATGCACATTGCAGCCAAAACACGGGTTCAATAAACATCACAGCCGTTTCAGGCGACCCTGCCAATTTGCTTTATTCTATTGACAATGGTGCAAACTGGCAAACAGGAAATCCATTATTTGAGAACCTACCTACCGGGAATTATTTCATCCGGGTAAAAGACTTATCAGGCTGCGAAACAGTGTTTGCAGACAACCCTGTTCTGATTGAAAACCTTCCCGGGCCGGAAGTAAGTTCTGTGAATACAAGCCCTGAAATTGATTTTTTACAAAACGGAGAAATTGATATTGCAGCTAACGCGAATTCAGGGCAGTTGTTTTATTCTATTGATGGTGGGAACAATTTTCAAACCAACAACGGTTTGTTTCAAAACCTTTCAGCCGGAACTTATTTCTGTATAGTGAAAGATGATTTTGGCTGCGATACTGCATTTACTGTAGTGCTCACCCGCAGCATCACCCAACTGATTGAAGCCATTGCCGGAAACGGCAATACCTGTATTGGCAATGCAGCCGTGGTGCCTTTGAAACTGAATAATTTTACAGATATTTTCAAATTTCATGTTAAACTCACCTACGATACTACTGTGCTGACTTGCGATGGTTATATCAATGTGAACCCACAACTGGAAAGTAGTCTGCAGGCAAGCATCATTCCCGGCACAAACGAAGTAATCGTGAGTTGGCAGGGCGAAACACCCGCAACACTCGAAGAAAACGCCACCATGCTGGAATTGGTTTTTGGAGCGAAGAAACAGGGAATATCAGGTATTGATTGGGCAGCACTGCCCGGCGAAAGCGCTTTTTATAACGAAAGCCTGGATGAAGTAAGCGCCGATTACCATGTGGGAACGCTCAGGGTTTATACACGCCCTAAAATAGAAATGTATAACAGTTGGTCAAGTTGCGAAGGATATTTGTTTACAGCCGATCCTGATATTATTGGTGGAACGGGAGATATATCTTATAATTGGGATGGCCCAAATGGATTTTCTTCCACTTACAGATCACTGGAGATACCAAACATTGTTACTTCACAAGCCGGGATATATACGCTGATTGTAAGCGATACAATTAATTGTTCAGAAAAAGACAGTATCAAAGTCGTTGTAAATGAAAATCCTCAAATAGCCTTTGCCGGACAGGATACAATATTTGCTCAACCCGGTTTTTTATTGGAAGCCGGAAGTGGTTATTTTTATTATGAATGGAATACCGGTGAAAATACTGATGCAATTGTCATCAACCAGGAAGGTGCTTATTCAGTGAGAATAGGAACAAAACAACAATG
Source organism: Bacteroidales bacterium (assembly GCA_036568185.1). Classification (GTDB taxonomy): domain Bacteria; phylum Bacteroidota; class Bacteroidia; order Bacteroidales; family F082; genus DATCTB01. Next base: position 3,143 of record DATCTB010000110.1, read on the forward strand.
TTTTGCAGCCGACACAGTTACCATCCTCTGGGGTGGTGAGCCTTTTTTCCTTCCCAACGCTTTCTCTCCCGATGGCGATGGCCTGAACGATGAATTCAAACCCGTTGAAAAATATGATTTTGTAAAAACCTACCAACT
>DATCTB010000111.1:0-2594 GCA_036568185.1 Bacteroidales bacterium
TATAATAATGATTCGTTTGAAGCTTTTCAGAAACTGGGTTACATTCCTTTTGAAGGCATTCATTATTTAACAAAAAGAATTCATCCTGATATTTAATTTCCCGGTAGGAAATAAAATTACTAAAGTCCGGCTTCAGCTTTCACCTGCTTAGTCCACTTGTCAATCCGCTCATCGGTTAGTTCATCCTGGCGGTCGAGGTCAAGGGCAAGGCCGTAAAACATATCATCTTCCATTCCGTCAGAGTCAGTAAAATCATAGCCTTTTGTTGGCCAATAGCCTATCATTTTGGCTCCTACCCTTTCCATTTCTTCTTTGAAAACAGCCAGTCCATCAACAAAATGGCCCGGGTAAAGCACCTGGTCGCCAAGGCCAATAGAAGCCACTTTTGTTTTTGACAAGTCATATTTTCTGATTTTTACAAAAAACCTGTTCCATTCGTTGTCATCCTTCACATCCTGCCAATTTTCGGCGCCAATGGTTGAGCCACAAAGAATCAGCAACTGGTAATCCTTGATTTTGGAAACATCAAAACTCACCACATCGAAAATGTCAATAATGGCGGGGTCAAACTTAGCATACACTTTACGGGCAGCACGTTCAACATTGCCTTTTTTACCCCAAAATAACAGAACGATTTTTTTCATAGCTTTTCGTTTAAATCAGCGTGTAAAGTTAAAACTTATCAGAATATGCCACACTGCCATCTTGTTTAATTTGTGATTCATTGCCTAATTTAAAATCAAAACATCCAAAACAAACATTGATTTTTATTTTTGAAAAAGATAAACATCTGAAAAGCTGCAATTTTTTGGATACTTTTGCTCCTTAAATTTGATAAAAAATGACTGCTCACGAAGGTTTGGTTTTTGGTGGTTTCCTGATACTGATTATCGTGTTATTGATAATTGACATTGGGGTTTTAAATAAAAAAGATACAGAGGTTAGTTTCAAGCATGCCCTGCTTTACACAATAATCTGGGTTTCATTAGCTCTGGGTTTTTGGGCGCTAATTCATTTTTTTGGCGATGAAATACACGGGCCTGAAAACCTTGATCAACTTCAGGCATTGGTTACGAAATATTCGCACCCTATCGTTTTGACCAATGATTTTGAGGAATCGTTGCAATTATACCGGAGTAACCTCGGCCTCGAATTTATCACGGGCTATATTATTGAATATTCCCTGTCGGTTGACAATGTTTTTGTGTTTCTGATGATTTTCTTTTCTTTTGGTGTGAAAAAAATATATTATCACCGTATCCTTTTTTGGGGAATACTTGGTGCTATTATTTTTCGCTTTCTCTTTATTTTTATCAGTTCGGCCCTTATTCAGCAATTTGAATGGATACTTTACCTTTTTGGTGCCTTGTTGGTTTTTACGGGAATAAAAATGTTTATCGAACGAAACCATCATGGCCAAATCGATACCAAGCACCACCCGGTTATCCGTTTCGTATCGAGGTTTTTCAAGGTTGACCGTGAATATGAGGGACGAAAATTTTTTATTAGAAAAAATGGAAAACTTTATGTTACCAGCATGTTTATTGTACTGATGGTGATTGAGTTTTCCGATGTTATCTTCGCTGTTGATTCGGTGCCTGCCATTTTCGCAGTAACGAAAGACCCGTTTATGGTTTATTTTTCGAATATTTTCGCCATCATCGGCCTCAGGTCGCTGTTTTTCCTGATTATGAACGTGGTAAACAAATTCCGTTTCTTGAAAATCGGGTTATCTGCCTTGTTGGTTTTTATCGGCCTCAAAATGCTGGTGCACCATTATATTGAAATCACTACTGTTCAATCCTTGCTGGTGATTTTATCCATTTTGGTTATTAGTGTAATTGCTTCACTCATCATACCTGAAAAAAAACAAGCTGCCTGATTACTTCCTGATTTCTTCGAAATACTTTTCCAGCAAAAGCTTTGCAGCTTCGTAGGGCGAGATTTGTTGTTCAAGAATTTGCTGTTCAAATTGCTTAAACAAGGGTTGAATGTTGGAATTTTCAAAAAAACTTGCTGAGAGATACTGAGTTATTGAATCTTTCAAAATAAACAAAGCCTGTTCCTGCCTGTTTTTATTGAAGAAATTATTTGCTTTTGTTTGTTGAAGAAATTCCTCAATATTTTCCCAAATTTTTTCAAAGCCTTTGTTTTGAACTGCCGAGGCAGCCAGCACTTTCGGCGACCAACCGTTTGGAAGAGCCGGAAACAGGTGCAGTGCATTTTCGTATTCCCTTTTTGCCAAATCAGCTTTTTTCACATTGTCGCCATCCGCTTTGTTGATTACAATCAGGTCGGCCATTTCCATTATTCCGCGCTTGATTCCCTGCAGTTCATCGCCACCGCCGGCGAGCATGAGCAAAAGGAAAAAGTCAACAATTTGAGAAACGGCGGTTTCGCTTTGGCCTACGCCTACAGTTTCAATAATAATGACATCAAAGCCTGCAGCTTCACATAAAATAACCGATTCGCGTGTTGCGCGTGCCACGCCACCCAAGGTTCCCGAACTTGCCGAAGGCCGGATAAAAGCTGCCGGGTTGGTGCTCAGCTCTTCCATCCGGGTTTTATCGCCCAGAATGCTGCCTTTTGTGCGG
>DATCTB010000112.1:0-20973 GCA_036568185.1 Bacteroidales bacterium
TCCATAATCGTGGTATAACCAGATCTGCAAATAATATGTTGTGATGATTTGATAATTTCTGCCAATTCATTGTCCGGTAAGTGAGAAATAATTCGAATATTTTTTTCTTGCTTTTCTTCCGAAAGTTCAGGTTTTCCTTGCAAAACAACTGTTTTTAAACCACTTTTCATTGCCTGATTTATCAGTTTGTTTTCCAAAATTGTTCGTTGAGGTTCTGGCCCCGAAAGTAAGATTAACAAGTCATACTTTTTTTCTATTTCTTTTCGCGGTAGCAAAACAAAACGGCTAAGTGGCCCGACAAAATAAAATTTCTTATCAGGAAACTTTTTTAGGCGCGAAAGTTTTCCCGATAGGTTATTTTCGCCTTCAACATCTGGTATCCATATTTCATTGAAATTTTTAAAGAATGTTTTCAGTTTTCCCTGAATAATTGGGCTGATAATTTTTAATAATCCTGGTGTTTGAATATTCAGTTGGTGGGTTATTAAAATGCTGTAAACATTGTTATTAGCTAATTCATAGCGGTTATCGGAAATGATGATGTCAATTTTTTTTTCAGAAATAATTTCTTTTAAAATTTGCTTCGATTTGTTTGCCTGCCTCATCATCTTAGGATAAGCCATCATCATGAAAAGCCCCATATTTCCATTTTTCGGGTACCGGACATGATACCCGGGAATGACGATATTTTCGCAGCCAGGAAAGCGTTGCTTCAGAAATTGTAGCGGCCTCTTATCGGCGCCTATTATGACATTGTGGTTTTTTCGCAGCAACAAATCAATAACTGGAACAAGCCGGGTTGCGTGGCCCAATCCCCAGTCAAGCGGGCAAACCAGTATGTTTTTACCTTTTTTCAATGATTGTTCAAATCTACCAATAAACGCCAAACTACTAAATGTAAAATTATTTATTTTTGAAACAATGATTAACCAGGAACTTTTATACCAAATTGCTTTAACATTAATTCCAGGAATTGGCGACATCAACGGAAAGCGTTTGTTGGCCTATTGTGGCAGTGCCGAAGCTGTGTTTAAGGCAAAACATCATGAATTGGTGAAAATACCTGGTATTGGATCGGTTTTGGTTAACAATATTTTGCATCATACAACTTTTAAAAGGGCTGAAAATGAAATTCTTTTTATTGAAAAAAATGAAATCCAACCTTTATTTTTAACTCACCCTAATTATCCCGCCCGATTGAAAGAGTGTGAAGATGGGCCTATGTTGCTTTTTTATAAAGGAAATGCAGATTTTAACAAAAGACGATTTATTTCGGTGATTGGAACCAGAAAAATGACCAATTACGGACGTGCGAAATGCGAAGAAATTATAACGGGGTTAAGTCGGTTTAATATTACAGTAGTAAGCGGTTTGGCTTATGGTGTAGATAGTTGCGCGCATAAATCTGCACTTGACTGCGGGCTTCAAACGATTGGAGTTTTGGCTCATGGAATTGATTTGATTTACCCTCCCCAAAACCGTAAACTTGCCGAAAGTATGTTTACACAAGGCGGATTGCTCACCGAATTTATTTCGGGAACTAAACCTGAGCGCGAATATTTTCCAAGACGAAACCGCATTGTTGCCGGGCTAAGCGATGCCACACTGGTTATAGAATCAGATAAAAAAGGAGGTGCTATGATTACTGCAGAAATTGCCAATTCCTATAACCGCGATGTTTTTGCACTTCCCGGTAGGGTTGGAGATGATGTATCGCGAGGCTGCAATTTTCTAATTAAAACCAACCGGGCAGCACTTGTTGAATCAGCTGACGATATTGCATATCAGCTTGGTTGGGAGGATATTGAGCAGAAAGTTAAACCACAGCCTGAGCTTTTCCTTAATTTATCTGATGATGAAAACACGATACTGGAAATTATCAGGAAAGCAGAAGAAATTGAAATTGACCAATTGGTTATAAATAGCAAAATGACTACTTCAAAGGTAGCGGCAGCCCTTTTGAATTTAGAGTTCCAGGGAATTGTGCAGCGATTGCCCGGTAAAAAATATACTGCTTAATCGTCTGTTGCATTTCGAAGTGACACCGCCCTGATAAACAGGGTGACTCCAATCACCAAACAGCCTATTGATGTGATAATCAGCAAGCTGAAATCGGAAGTTTGAAAAGAGAAATAGTATAAACCATGCAGAAAAGTGGCTAACCCTAAACCAGTCAGGTTGTCGATCAGTGAAATTTTTCTTGTTTTGGCTAACCCAACAAAGAAACCCATTGCAATTGAAAAGATAATATTAGCAATAGGGTAGGTGTACAAAAACAACAATACATCTTCATTGTTATCAATTCCAATTATGTCGTAGCTGAATAGAATAACAGCAATTAACGAGTACCCCAATCCAATAAAAATAGAGTAAACTATTCCTTCAATCGGGCCGAGAAAATTACTTCGATGATAAAAAGCAAAGCGAAGAGCTAGAAATTTCATCAATTCGGCACTAAAGGCCATAACCACAAACACATAAAAAGTCATGCGCTTCATGCTCGAAACGTTCCCGTTAAAACGTTGGTCTGCTGCATAATCCGCAATATAAACAAGTGCAACACAGAGTATTCCCAGAAAAACGGCATTCCAAATGTTCGACATTATTTTAATTGAAAATCCAAATTTCAAAATAAGGATACCAATTAAAATAAGAACCGGGGAGACCGCAAAAGTCAGGTAAGTAAATAGATCCATGGGGGGGTTTTTTTGGTAATTATTAACCAAAGGTAAGAATTGTTTGTAATTTTAACCCTTTATTTATTATTATCTTATAAAAAAATGGATAAAATAATCATTGAAAAACTGAGCAAACAGGAGATTAAAGACAGGGAAATTGCAAGTTGGCCTACCTGGTCGAAAGAGATTTCCCGCTTTGAATACACCTATGTTGCCACTGAAGAATGCTACATTGTTGAAGGCGCGTTTACGGTTGAAACTGATGAGAAAACATACCATATTGAAGCTGGAGATTTCGTTACTTTCAAAATTAACCTGCATTGTACCTGGGACATAAAATCCCCGGTGCGAAAACACTACAATTTTCCATGAGTATAAACCAGAAAGGAAAGGTTGTAAGGGCAACAGGTATCTACTATTCCGTAATTACCGAAGCTGGTAATGTTGTTGAATGTACGCTTAAAGGGGTTTTCAGAATTAAAGGTTTAAGGACAACAAATCCTATTGCCGTTGGCGACGAGGTAGTTGTGCAGGTAGAAAACAATTCCGGAGTTATTTTGGAAATAGGCCCCAGGAAAAATTACATTATTCGAAAATCCACCAATCTTTCAAAAGAAACCCACATGATTGCCGCGAACATGGATCAGGCGGTTCTGATCGTTTCACTTATAAAACCAAGAACTTCTACCGGTTTTATCGATCGCTTTCTGGTTACGGCTGAAGCTTACCATATTCCAGCAATTATTGTTTTCAATAAAGTTGATTTATATGATGAAAAATCTTTGGAAAACCTTGATTATTATTTGAATACTTACCGAAATTGTGGGTACAAATGTCTGGTAACATCAGTGCCCGAAAAGGTTGAGCTGCAGGCGTTTGGAAATATGCTTGCAGGAAAAGTAAGTTTACTTTCCGGACATTCGGGCGTAGGGAAATCGGCATTGATAAATGCCATTGATCCTGAATTGAATTTGAAAGAAGGAATTATTTCTGATTACCATGAAAAAGGGAAGCACACCACTACTTTTGCAGAAATGTTTAAATTGAAAAACAATGGCTTCATTATTGATACACCAGGTATTAAGGAATTTGGATTGGTAGAATTTGAAAAAACTGAATTGGGGCAGCGTTTTCCTGAAATAAGAGAAAGAATGCACGATTGCCGCTTCAACAATTGTTTACACACCGGAGAGCCTGGTTGCGCAGTAATTCAGGCATTTGAAAAGGGTGAAATTAGCGATTTCAGGTACCAAAATTATATTAATATGCTAAATGACTTGTAGTCTTTCAGATTTTAGTAAATTGCTTTCCGATTTAACCTAAAGAATATACCGCAATGATTGCACGACAACTAATAAATAATGAAATAATTCCCTTAAAAACTTCTGATACTGCCAGGCAGGCTCTGAATTGGATGGAGGAATTGAAAGTAGCTCATTTACCGATAGTTAACAATGAGCAATTGCTAGGCTTAATTTCTGAACAAGATATTTATCAATGGAATAACCTTGACGAAGTTGTAGGAAATCATCCACTATCCCTGCTTAAAGCCAGCGTTTATGAGTACCAGCATATTTACGACGTGATGAAGCTGATAGCCCTTCCCGGGCTAACTTTAATTCCTGTTGTTGATGTAAAGGAATCTTACTTGGGTTCTATCACTTTACTGAATTTATTGCAGCATCTGTCTTTAACTTTTTCGGTCGAAAATCCGGGTGGGGTTATTATTCTTGAAATAAGCGAAAATGATTACAACCTTACGGAAATAGCCAATATTATTGAATCGAATAATGCTAAAATATTAAGCACTTTTATTATGAATCATACTGATTCAACCCGGCTCGAACTGTGTCTGAAAGTCAATAAACTTGAAATTGGCAATATCCTTCAAACATTTGAACGTTACGGCTACTTGGTTAAAGCCACCTTTGGCAATGACGAAAGAGAGGAGGATTTGAAGGGCAACTACGATTCTCTGATGAACTTCCTGAATATCTGATCATGCAAAAGTGGGTTTTTATCTTACTTCTTTTTTTGGTTATTTCTTTTTCCGGCCAAAGTGAAAATGCTGGCATTTTTCTAATAACCAGCATCGAACTGGAAGGAAATAAAATTACCCACGATAATATCATCTTTCGCGAACTGGAATTTGTTGTAGGCAAGCAATATTCAAAAGTTGATCTTGACAGCTTAATGATAAAAAGTCGGGAAAATTTATTGAACCGTTCACTATTTAATTTTGTTACCATAACACCCACTTATACAGGTAATGATTGTTCCGTAAAGGTAAGTGTTACCGAACGCTGGTACATTTGGCCCTTGCCAATTCTTGATTTTGCTGATCCTAATTTTAATGTTTGGTGGCAATCGAAAGATTTCAACAGGCTGAATTATGGAATAAAATTAGAAATTCAAAATTTCAGGGGAAGGATGGAAAGCTTGAATTTAGTAGCCCAGGGAGGATACGATAGAATATTGGCAGTTAGCTGGGGCATACCCTACCTCACTAAAAGGCAATTTATGGGTCTTGGCCTGGGAGGAGGATATTCATTTAACCACGAAGTTGCTTATGCGTCAGAAAATAACAACCGGGTTTATTACAATGCCGGCTCACAATATGCCAGAACGGGTAAGTACGGCGCAATAAGCTTATCTTTCAGGTCGAAATTCAATTTTTTGCATTCAGTTGGATTAACTTTTAACCATGTTTCTTTTCTCGATACTTTATTGATATTGAACCCCGAACTTACTCCCGGAAATACAACTTACAATTATCTCACTTTGGGTTATAAATACAAGCAGGATTTTAGGGATTCGAAGCAATATCCTTTAAATGGTTACTATTTCGATATTGGTTTTGACAAAGTTGGATTTGGAATTTTTACTGATGATATTAACTACTGGGCTGCATCATTTACTTTCGATCAGTATATTCCGGTATATAAGCGCATATTTTTTGCTTACAGCCTTTCGGCGAAATATACCAATGGCGCCGGCCAGCCTTATTTTATGACTTCAGGCCTGGGTGTTGACGGGCTGGATATAAGAGGTTACGAGTTGTATGTTATTCCGGGACAGAGGTTTACGGTTATAAAAAGTAATCTAAAATATCAGATAATCAAGCCAACGGATTTCACTCTAAAATTTATAAAAACCACAAAATTCAACAAATTGTTCATAGCTTTATACAGCAATTTTTTCTTTGATGTGGGCTATGCAAGCGACTATTTGTATTACGAAGCCAATTCGTTTACAAACCAATTGTTGTGGGGTGCAGGTTTCGGCCTCGACCTGGTAAGCTATTACGATATTGTTCTGCGTTTCGAATACAGCCTGAATAAATATGGCCAAACAAATTTCTTTATTGGTTTTGTAGCTCCAATTTAGTTTATCTCGTAAAAAAAGTTAAGACTTTGTGTAAATCAATCACTTCCGATATAGCTTTCTCAGTTTAAGTGTTTTTTCGATTAGTTTTGTAATGAATTAAAAAGCGTCTATGAAAATTGCAATTTTCGGTAAACACATTGCACCCGAACAGTACCAGTTTCTGCAAATTGTTTTGGACGAACTTGCCGCCAATCAAGCAGATATCTGTTTTTTCAAACCTTTCTTTGATAAAGTATCTGTGGGTATAAATATGGCTGCCAAACCAAGTTTTTTCAATACCTCTTCCGATTTATTAAAAAATACTGAAATGCTGTTTTCCATAGGTGGCGATGGAACTATTTTGGATGCCGTGCCTTATGTCAGAGGTTCAGGAATTCCCATTTTAGGAATTAATCTTGGAAAACTTGGTTTCCTTTCTTCAGTTTCAAAAAATGAAATCAAACAGGCAATAGATTTTGTTATAAAAGGAAAATACACTTTAGATAAACGTTCGTTAATTCGCCTTGAAAAACCTACGGGTGTTTTTGGAGATTTGAATTTTGCATTGAACGACCTAACAATTTACAGAAGCAATGTTGCATCATTGATTTCTGTGCAGGTGTATGTTGACGATGTTTTTCTCAACACCTATTGGGGTGATGGATTGATAGTTTCGACACCAACCGGTTCAACTGCATATTCGCTTAGTGCAGGCGGGCCTATTATTGCACCCGGTTCCCGAAATTTTGTAATTGTTCCTATAGCATCGCACAATTTAACCGTACGTCCTATCGTTATTCAGGACAGTAGCCAGATTAGGATAAAATTTGACGGTAGGGAAGAACAATATTTTCTGACAATGGATTCAAGACAAACGGCTGTTAACAAGCGTGATGAGCTGATTATCAACCGCTGTGAATTTGAGGTGAAGCTTGTGCAACTGGAAAATAAAGACTTTTTCAATACCATCAGGGATAAGCTCCTATGGGGAAAAGACCTTCGAAATTGATTTTTTTAACAAAATCTTTTTTTGATTTGAAATAAAATTAATTAATAAAAACAATAAGGGTTAAAAATAGTTAAGACTGTGAAAAGGCTATTAAGAAATGTTTAAACCTTTCCCAAAAAAACCTATTTTTGCCGCTCGAAATCAGGATGAATCATTATAAATCTTTTTTTATGGGAATAGAACGCCTGAAAGTTTTGGCAGCAGGTATTTTGTTACTCGTGTTTTCTTTATCATCATTCTCACAACCAAAAACCCTTGAGGTTGGTGCAGCTGCCGGTGGAATGTATTATATTGGTGAATTAAACCCTTATTTGCCCTTTAATCAAACACAATTGGCCTACGGTGCGCTGGCTCGCTTAAACCTGAACTACCGCTGGACAGTAAAATTGTCTTATACAAGGGGGAAAATAAAGGGAAATGATATGACAACCGAAGCAGTTACGGGAAGGGATCTGAACGTAAAAACCAAAATTAATGATTACTCACTGGTTGCTGAATTTAATTTTTGGGAATATTTTACCGGAAGTAAAAGAAACTACATGAGCCCCTACCTTTTCGCCGGCGTTACTTATTTCACTTTTAAAACTGCCGATTTAAACGGTGTTTTACTTCAACCTCAAGGCACTGAAGGCCAGAATATTGGGTTTGATGGCAGATCACCCTATAATCAATTTGGTGTAGCATTTCCTTTTGGAATTGGATTTAAATACAGTATAAATGAACGCGTTGGGCTTGCTTTGGAATGGGGTATGAGAAAAACATTCACAGATTACCTTGATGATATTAGTACTACCTATTATTTTGATGCTCCGGCGGTCAGTTCGCCCAATGAAACGCAATTACTCTCAGATCCGACTATGACACATGATACTTATATGCAAAGAGGTAATGATGGGACAAATGATTGGTATAGTTTTGCAGGACTGACAGTTACCTATAAAATTAACCTGATCAACAAGCGTAAATGTAATTTAAAAGGCTGGTAATCAGTAGCACAGAAAAAAAGATGAGTTTAAAAGATAAGATCATTGCTGACAAGCTCCCTGTGCATATTGCTATCATTATGGATGGCAACGGTCGTTGGGCAAAGAAGCATGGGAAGGATCGTATTTTTGGACATCACCAGGGAGTTGAATCAGTTAGAAAAGTATCGGAAGCTGGCGCCAAATTAGGCATCAAATATCTCACACTTTATACTTTTTCTACCGAAAACTGGAACCGCCCTGTAGCTGAAGTCGATGCATTGATGCATTTGCTGGTTGAAACCATTCAAAACGAAGTTGTTACTTTAAACAAGAATAATATTAGGTTGAATGCTATCGGCGACCTGAATAGCTTACCACCAAAAAACCTGGAACTATTGAACGATGCTATTAAGCAAACATCTAAAAATGACCGGATGACATTGACTATGGCCATTAGTTACAGCTCAAGATGGGAAATAACAGAAGCCGCCCGAATGATAGCAGCTAAAAAATTAAAGCCTGAAGAAATTACTGAAGATGTTTTCGCATCATTTCTTAATACATACAATATGCCGGATCCTGAACTTCTTATCAGGACAAGTGGTGAAATGCGTATCAGCAATTATTTGCTTTGGCAAATTGCATATAGTGAATTGTATTTTACTTCTAAACTATGGCCTGAATTTGACGAAGAAGAATTGTATAGTGCTATCATAAGCTATCAGAACAGAGAAAGAAGATTTGGATTAACAAGTGAGCAAATTAAAAGCTAAACCCTGAGAATGAATAGGTTAATTGGAAAAGGATTGATATTGGTGTTGGTGATGGGTTTGTTACTTGCTCCTTCGTTTATAAAAGCCCAGATTGTAGTTGGGAAAAACTTATCAGGAGTAAATTACGAACGCCCTGCTGAGTATATTGTGGGTGGTGTGGAAATTACAGGTGTTGAATATCTCGATCCAAATGTAATCAAGATGCTTGCCGATATTGAAGAGGGTGTGAAGATAACGGTTCCGGGAGACCAAATTACATCTGCAATTAGGAAATTGTGGGATCAGGGCCTTTTCGAAAACATAAAAATATCTTCAAGCAAAGTTGAAGGTGACCGTATTTTTTTGGTAATTGAAGTAAAAGAAAGACCCCGATTGAGTAAATTTTCTTTTGTGGGAATAAAAAAATCTGAGGCTGACGATATTAGGGATATTATAAACCTGTCAAGGGGAGAGGTTGTTACCGACCATCTCATGATAAAAACCCGGCGTATTATTAAAGAATTTTATGCTGAAAAAGGCTACCTGAATGCTGAGGTACAAATCAAAGAACTGCCTGATAAGCAAATAGATAATTTTGAAGACCTGTTAATTGATATTAAGAAAAACGCAAGAGTAAAAATTGCATACATCAATATTATTGGAAACAGTGCTATGAGCGATGAAGCCATCCGCTCTTCTATGAAGGAGACGAAAGAAAAAGGTTATCTCAATCCGCTTGACAGCCTTGGCCCGTTAACGATTAATTTGGTGAGGGATGCAGCAACCTTCAAATTCAATAAGTTCAGAGATGATTTTGTAAATTATTGGCTACAGAATTACAGGGTTAAAATATTCAAAGGATCAAAATTTATTGAAAAAAATTATAAAGAAGATTTGGACAAGATAATTGCCAAATACAATAAACAAGGCTATCGCGATGCACAGATAATTGTTGATTCTATTTATCCGGTTAGTGATAAGGAAATTGCCATTGATATTACTATTGAAGAAGGAAGCAGGTATTATTTCAGAAACATTACCTGGGTTGGAAATACAGTTTATTCATCAGCTTTCCTCAGTTCAGTTTTGGGTATTATGAAAGGCGATGTATATAACAAAGAGTTGCTTGAAACTAATCTTCAATTTTCTCAAACCGGGTTGGACGTCAGTTCTTTATATATGAATTATGGCTATTTATTTTTTAATGCAACACCTGTTGAAACTTATGTAAATAATGATTCAATTGATTTGGAAATCAGGATTTACGAAGGGAAACAAGCCCGAATAAAAAATGTTAGCATTAAGGGAAATGAAAAGACCAACGACCATGTTATTATTCGCGAGTTGAGAACACGGCCCGGACAACTTTTCAGCCGCGAAGATATTATCAGGACTACCAGAGAACTGGCAGCTTTACGCTATTTTAATGCCGAAACCATTTCGCCCAATATTCAGCCTAATCCTTCTGACGGAACTGTTGATATTGAATACCAGGTTGAAGAAACTTCTGCCGACCAGATTGAATTATCTGGAGGTTGGGGATACGGGAGAATTATTGGTACTATTGGTTTGAGTTTCAATAACTTTTCACTTAAAAATATATTAAACTTAAGTTCTTATCGCCCGGTTCCTTCAGGTGATGGACAAAAACTATCACTTCGTTTCCAAACCTATGGAAAACAATACATGAACTGGAGTGTATCATTCACCGAGCCCTGGCTAGGAGGAAAGAAACCTAATGCACTAACCGTTTCATATTACTATTCTGTTCAATCAAATGGTTATCCTAAAGGTGACACGCTGCGGGCAGTATTCAAAACAAATGGTATTACTGCCGGAATTGGAAGACGACTTACATGGCCCGATGATTATTTTACTTTATACACCGGAATTAGCCTTCAATTCTACAATTTAGAAAATTACGCCAGAGTTTTCCCGGTAGGAGACGGAACCGGACGATACAATAATTTGGCTTTTAACATAGTACTTAACAGGAATTCAACTGATGCCCCAATTTATCCGAGAAAGGGTTCCGACAATACAATCGGACTAAGTATTACTCCACCGTATAGTTTGTTCAGGGCCAGCGGCACTTATGTGCTTGGAAATGAAAGTTTAACCTACAAATGGATAGAATATTATAAAATAGATTTTAAATCATCCTGGTTTTTTGAATTAACACAGAAATTGGTGCTTTCTCCTAGGTTTAGATATGGATTCCTGGGGGCTTATAATACCATGCGTGGTGTAACACCGTTTGAGCGTTTTTATCTTGGAGGAGACGGACTATCTGGCGGTTATAACTATGATGGCCGTGAAATCATTGGTATGAGGGGTTATGAAAACGAATCAATTACTCCCAATGTAAATGGAGTAAGAGTTGGTGGTACGGTATTCACCCGGTACACACTTGAGCTCAGATATCCGCTATCATTAAACCCAAGTTCAACCATTTTCGCATTGGCATTTGTTGAAGCAGGTAACAACTGGCTGGCAGGAACTGATTTCGACCCCTTCGAATTGTATCGCTCTGCAGGTATAGGGGTCAGGGTATTTTTACCTATGTTTGGTATGCTTGGCCTTGACTGGGCTTATGGCTTCGATCCTGTTCCCGGAATTCCAACTGCAAACGGCAGCCATTTCCATTTTTCGCTTAATCAATCACTAGATTAGAAACTTTTTGCGGTAGCATTATTTAATAATTAAAATATAAATAATATGAAAACTTTAACAAAAACTACTTTAATTGGATTGGTTGTATTTCTGGCTTTCCTTGCGGGAAATAAAGCTTTTGCCCAACGAAACGCTTACGTTGATACCCAGTATATTCTGAATAATATTCCTGAATACAAAGATGCTCAGGATGAATTGGATGCCATGTCGAAAAAATGGCAGAAAGAGATTGAATCAAAGTTTTCCGAAGTGGAAACTATGTACAAAAAATACCAGGCTGAATCAGTTTTGCTTCCTGATGATGTAAAACAAAAAAGGGAAGAAGAGATAATTAACAAGGAGAAAGAAGTGAAGGATTTGCAGAAGAAATATTTTGGTTCTGATGGTGAGTTGTTCAAGAAAAGGCAGGAGCTAATTCAACCTATTCAGGAAAAGGTTTATAATGCCATTGAAACCATTGCTACTACCAAGAATTATTCTTTCGTTTTTGATAAATCAGGAGGTGTTACCTTACTTTACGGTGACCCGAAATTTGATATCAGCGATGATGTTTTGGACGAAGTTGGAACAGTAATGCAAACTGTAAAACGTGAGCAACGCAAACGCACAGATTAATTTCTAAAACATATTGGTTAATATTTATTAAAACTGCTTTTTAAATAGCAATCAGTATAGAAATTTTCATAAATTTGCCCGCCAAATGAAAGAAAATTAATAATCATATTATACATTGAAAATGAAATCATTCAAAAAATTAGTTGCGTTATTCGCTTTAGTAGTTCTTGTTTCAAGTACTGGTTTTAGCCAGGCACCTTTAAAACTGGGATACATTGATTCAAATGAAATTTTAGCGGCAATGCCCGAAACCGATTCTTTACAAAAAGAGTTGAAAAAATATGCTGAGTATTTGGATAACCAAATGGCAACCATGGCCCAGGAATACCAGGCAAAAATCACAAACTACCAGGAAAACATGAATACCATGTCTGATCTGATTCGTCAGACTAAAGAAAAAGAAATTACTGATCTTCAGGCACGTATTCAGGCTTTTCAGCAATCAGCCGATGGCGACCTAAATACAAAACAAGCAAAGCTTTTCAACCCCTTGATTGACAAAGTGAAAAATGCTATCACCGCTGTTGGAAAAGAAAACGGTTATACCTATATTTTTGATGTTGGAACAGGTGCACTTGTATTTTTCGAAAATGGCGACAATGTATTGCCTCTCGTAAAAAAGAAATTGGGAATTTAATTCTCTGCATTAAAACAAAAAACCTCGCTTTTGGCGAGGTTTTTTTATGCACTTTTGTGTGCTATTCCTTATCATACCAACTAGCGTACATATTGTAATTGTTTGAAATCCTGTTGATTTCTCCTTCCAGTAAACTTGTGTCGACTGTTTTTATCAATTTGGCAGGAACACCTGCATAAACACTTCCAGATTTCACGATAGTATCTTTCGATACCACTGCCCCAGCTGCAATCACCGAATTGCTTTCTACCACAACTCCATCCATCAGAATAGAGCCCATTCCAACCAATACATTATCATGAATTGTGCAGCCATGAACAATGGCAGCGTGTGCAATTGAAACATTGTTGCCAATATTAACGGGGGCCTTTTGGTAAGTGCAGTGAATTATCGCTCCGTCCTGAATGTTGACATTGTTTCCAATTCGAATATAATGTACGTCACCACGAACCACTGCATTGAACCAAACACTGCAATCATCGCCCATGACAACATCTCCCGTAAGTGTTGCATTGTCAGCAAGAAAACAGTTTTTTCCCCATTTTGGTTTTATACCTTTAACAGATTTAATTAAAGCCATTTTTAAAATTATTTTAGTTTTTATAGTCAATATTATAGTGCAAGCCAATGCTTTCTTTACGTGCCCGCGCCATTTTGATAACCAGATAGGCCACATTAATCATATTGCGCAACTCGCAAATATCTTCTGACAGAATTGATTTATTGTACAAATCCTCAGTTTCTTTATAGATAATTTCCAATCTGTCGAATGCTCTTTTCAACCGGAGGTTGGAACGCATAATTCCCACATAATTGCTCATAATTGCCTGTAATTCTTTTTTTGATTGGGTAATCAGAATCATTTCCTCGTTCATCACCATCCCTTCTGCATTCCAATCAGGAACATTTTTCTGGAAATCGATATTTTTAAAAATCCGAATTGCATCAAGCGCAGCCCTGTGCGAAAAAACAGCCGACTCGAGAAGCGAATTAGAAGCAAGCCTGTTAGCTCCATGTAAACCACTGTCGGCAACTTCGCCCGATGCATAAAGATTTTTTACACTTGTTTTGCCATTTTCATCTATTGTAATTCCACCGCAGGAATAATGTGCAGCCGGAACTACAGGAATCATATCTTTTGTCATGTCGATGCCGATGGTCAGGCATTTGGCAAAAATGGTTGGAAAATGGTTGAGTAATTCAGTTTTGGAAATATGCCTTGCATCTAAATAGACAAACTCATCACCCGAGATTTTCAATTCGTTGTCAATTGCACGGGCAACAATATCACGAGGTGCCAATTCAGCACGCTGATCATATTTTAACATGAAATTTTCGCCCTTACGATTTTTCAAAATTCCTCCCGCACCGCGCAAAGCTTCTGTTATCAGGAAGGAAGGCCGTTCATTAGGATTATATAACGAAGTGGGGTGAAATTGCACAAATTCCAGCTTATCAATATGTGCTTTAGCCCTGAAAGCCATAGCAATTCCATCACCTGTTGCAAAAATGGGGTTGGTTGTAGTCTGATATATATTTCCCATTCCGCCTGTTGCTATCATGGTTGTTTTAGCAAGGAGTGTATCAATTTCTCCTGTTTCTTTATTTAAAGCATAAGCGCCGAAACAACTAATATCTTGTCGCCGGCTTGTAACTAATTCTCCCAAATGATGTTGCGTAATCAAATCAATTGAAAAATAATTTTCCAGAACCTTAATATTGGGATGGGCCAGAATTTTCTTCGTTAAAGCCCTTTGGATTTCATAGCCGGTATTGTCTTTGTGATGAAGTATTCGAAACTCGGAATGCCCGCCTTCCCTGGCAAGTGCGTATTTTCCTGATTCTTCCTTGTCGAATTGAGTTCCCCATTCGATTAATTCCTTTACCCTTTCAGTTGATTCGGTAATTGTTATGCGGACGATTTCTTCCTTGTTCAAACGACCTCCCGCAGAAATTGTATCGGCAATATGCTTTTCGTATGTGTCGGGCGAATACATCACAGCTGCAATTCCGCCTTGGGCATAGCTTGTTGCTGTGTCTTCAACTGTGGTTTTTGATAAAACACAAACTTTTCCATATTCGGCTACCTTCAAAGCATAAATTATACCGGCCATTCCGGTACCGATGACAAGAAAATCAACTTCGCATTTCATTTTTTATTTTTTTAGAAAAACAGGTAATTTGAATTGAGAAGATTTCAAGTATAATAAAAAAGATTAAGTTTTTAAATTCCAAGTAATACTTGAACAGGGTCTTTGGCTCCGAAAAGCATTCGTTCAGGATTTTCGAGCAATTCTTTCACTTTCACTAAAAAACCAACTGATTCACGGCCATCAATGATGCGGTGGTCGTATGAGACGGCGAGGTACATCATTGGAAGAATTTCAACTTTTCCGTTCACTGCCATGGGGCGATCAACAATGTTGTGCATGCCCAAAATGGCGCTTTGAGGAGGATTCAAAATCGGGGTTGACATCATCGAACCAAACACGCCTCCGTTGGTAATGGTAAAAGTTCCACCTTGCATTTCTTCAATCGTAATTTTGCTGTCGCGGGCTTTGATTGCCAAATCTTTAATTGCCAGTTCAATTTGCGCAAGTGTCATCATTTCTGCATTTCTGATAACCGGAACCATCAGACCTTTGGGTGCGCTTACTGCAATTCCTACATCAACATAATTGAACTCAACTATTTCATCGCCATCAAATTGCGAATTAATTTGAGGGAAAAACTGGATGGCTTCGGTAACTGCTTTTGTAAAAAACGACATGAAACCCAAACCAATACCATGCTGTTCTTTGAAAATATCTTTGTATTTCGTCCGAATATCCATGATTGGTTTCATATTCACCTCGTTGAAGGTTGTCAGCATGGCGGTTTCATTTTTAACTGAAACCAATCGCTGGGCAAGTTTTTTGCGAAGCATGCTCAACTTTTTGCGTTCAGTTTCTCTTCCGCCTGTCCAGGAATTTTGTGCAACAACTGCAGCGTCTTTTTTTGAATTTCCCTTTTCTTTCAGAAACAATTCAATGTCTTTTTTTCCGAAACGGTAATGTTTGAAAAACTCAAGCAATTCAGCTTCGCTGGCTCCTTCGTTTTCCAACATCTTGCGTGCGAGGGGAGAAATGACTAAATCCAACTCTTCGGTTTTTTCAACAGCAACTTTGGGCTCAGGTGCTTTTTTCTCTTCCTGGACCACTTCTTTTTTAGCTGCGACGGACTTTTCTTCAACTTTTTCGGGTGCTTCCTCAGCCTTTTTTGTTCCTTTTACTGTTTCATCAATTTTAGCAATCACCGTCCCAACCTCAACGGTTTCACCTTCTTCAACAAGAATTTGAATTTTACCACTTTCGGTTGCGGCAATCGACAAGGTAGCTTTATCAGAATCAATTTCTACAATGTCCTGGCCGTTTTCAACGAAATCGCCATCAGCAACCAACCATGTAGCTAACTGCACTTCAGTGATAGATTCTCCCGGGCTTGGAACTTTTAATTCAATCATAATTTAGCATTTTATTTCTTTTTCAATGAAATCGACTATTTCAAAGGTTTAACTCCTGAATGGAATTTGCTGTCCATGTTTTTTATATTCAACTCTGCGAGTTCTTTTTCAAACGATTTCCATTTGTTTCCAATACAAACCATCTCACAATCCTTATCAATAAAGGGGCAGTTGCATTCTTCAAAAACCTTGTCCACAACTTTTTGCTGGCGAATAACATGAAACTTGGAAGAGCCTGAAGCAGGGCTTCCACTTGCAGGACGAGCAACTATTTTAATATTAACCGATAGAATTAATTGCCGCCTAATAAATTCCCATGGCCCCATATTAACCGGTTCCTCCTGGGCCCACAGAATTGTCTTTGCATTTTTATACTTTTTGATTATTGCAGAAACCTGTTCCTTTGGAAATGGGTATAGTTGCTCAATTCTTACTAAAGCAATTGATTCGTTTTTCAGCTTTTCCTTTTCTTCAAGAAGGTCGTAATATAATTTGCCACTGCACATAACCAGTTTTGTGATTTTCTTCACATCGGCAGTTGTATCATCTATTACTTCTTTAAATCCACCTTTTGTGAGTTCGTCGATATTTGAAATGCAGCGAGGGTGCCTTAGCAAACTTTTGGGAGTGAAAACTATCAATGGCTTGCGGAACGGCCTTTTCAACTGCCTCCTTAGCAAATGGAAAAAGTTTGCAGGTGTTGTACAGTTGGCTAGTTGCATATTATTTTCTGCGGACAGGGTCAGGAAGCGCTCAATTCTGGCACTTGAATGTTCCGGGCCTTGCCCTTCGTATCCGTGAGGAAGCAACACAACCAAGTCGTTCATTACATTCCATTTATCTTCGGCACTGCTGATAAACTGGTCGAAAATGATTTGAGCGCCGTTAGCAAAATCACCAAACTGGGCTTCCCAAATGGTAAGTGTTTGCGGAGAAGCAAGCGCGTAACCGTATTCAAAACCGAGAACACCATACTCTGAAAGCAAAGAGTTGTAAATCTCAAATGGGGCCTGGTTTTTGCCAAGGTTTCTTAAAGGCACATATTTTTCGTTTTTATCTTCAATAGTGATGACAGCATGACGATGCGAAAAAGTTCCCCTTTCAACATCCTGGCCGCTGAGCCGCACTGGAAAACCTTCACGAAGTAAACTGCCGTAAGCCAGCAATTCGCTCATTGCCCAATCCACTTCTCCTTTTTCAATAACCATCTCTCTGCGCTGTTCCTGCAAGCGGATACTTTTCCTGAAAAATTGTTCATTTTCAGGAAGAGATGTGATTTTTTCAGTTATTTCAAGAAGTTCTTTTTTCTTAATTCCAGTTTCAGGTGAATGCAAAAAGTCGATTGATGTCGCCCTTGGAATATTTTTCCAGATATCGCCCAAAAAGTTATCGATTGTCGTTTTTTTGTACAATTTCGATTTTTCCAGATTTTCCTCAAGCTTTTGATTGAAAGCGTCTTCAGCAGCCAGGCAATCTTCTTTAGATACAACACCTTCTTTTAATAATTGCTCTTTGTAAATTTCGTAAGGGTCGGGGTGTTTTTCTATAGCTTTATACAAAATGGGTTGAGTAAAACGAGGTTCATCTCCTTCGTTGTGGCCATATTTACGGTAACATAACAAATCGATAAAAACGTCTTTATCAAATTTATTCCTGAACTCCATCGCCATTTGAATACACAAAGCAACCGCTTCCGGATCATCGCCATTTACGTGAAAAACAGGCGAAAGCGTTGTTTTTGCCACATCAGTGCAATAGGTGCTTGAGCGGGCATCCAGGTAATCGGTAGTAAATCCTATTTGATTGTTTACAACCAGGTGAATGCTGCCACCCACTTTGTAACCTTTCAAATCCTGCATTTGAACCACTTCGTACACAACGCCCTGGGCGGCAATGGAGGCGTCGCCATGAATTAAAATGGGCGCAATTTTGTCGTTATTGCCTTTGTAAACCAGGTCAATTTTAGCCCTTGTTATACCTTCAACAACAGGCATTACCGCTTCAAGGTGAGAAGGGTTTGGGCTGAGTGTAAATTTCACTTCATTTCCGGTACTTGCTTTCCTGTCAATTGTAAAGCCGAGGTGGTATTTTACGTCGCCTAGAAACGCTTCTTCAAATTCGATACCTTCAAATTCTGAAAAAATATCGGCAAAGGGCTTTCTAAGAATATTGGCCAACACGTTCAGCCTGCCGCGGTGGGGCATTCCAATTATAAATTCCTCGATACCTAGTTCCGAGCCTCTGTCCATGATGGTCTCCAAGGCAGGAATTAAAGCTTCGGCACCTTCTAGTGAAAACCTTTTTTGTCCGGGAAATTTTTTCTGTAGAAATTTTTCGAAAAAAACCGCCCTTCTTAGTTTTTGTAAGATGAATTTTTTCTCTTCAACGGTATAATTTGGTGTGTTTCGCGTACTTTCAAAACGATTTTGAAGCCATTTAACTATGTTCAAATCCCTGATAAACAAATATTCAACGCCAATTGAGCGGCAATATGTAGTTTCCAGAAAATCAACTATATCTTTTAATTTTGCTGGTCCAATCCCAATTTCAATCCCTGCCTGGAATACAGTTTCCAAATCATTTTTTGTAAGGCCATAATTCTCAATGTCAAGCGAAGGTGTATATACCCTGCGTTTTCTAACCGGGTTGGTTTTTGTGAACAAGTGCCCCCTTCTCCTGTAATCTGTAATCAGGTTGATAACCTTGAATTCGGCAGAAGTTTCAATTTCGTTATTTTTCCCGGTAGGATAATTTTCAACAGCAAAATCAAAACCTTCAAAAAATTTTTTCCATTCAACATCTATCGATGAAGGGTCGTTTTTGTATTTGCTGTACAATTCTTCTAGCACAGCCGGCTCCAAATTGCCTAAAAAATCGAGTTTGTCCATTTTGTAGTAGTAGCTGAAATATCCGACAAAATTAACAAATATTCAGCCCGCATGAATTATTTAGATTGAATACAAACAGAAATTTTTGGGGATTGGCTTTTTTAATTACTTATGGATGAAAATCACCTCTATCGTCGATTTTGAAATTGATGTTAAAAAGCAATTTATGAATTTTGACTTATTCAATCTATTTTAATAATATAGAAGGAATATATGATTTTTTTCAATTTTAAATTAACATCCTCATACCGCTTAGTTCCAAAGAGGATGGGAGGGGGGGCTTTGTTCTAATTTTTTATGAATTTTCCTGAATATCTTATGCCTTTTTTGCTGGATTTCAAATTATAATAATAAATTCCTTGTGTAAAGCTGTTTAAATCGATTTCAATTATTTCGCCAGTTATTGAATTTAGCTTTAAAACTTTAATCCCTAAATTATTAAATATAGCTAATTCGAAAAGGGAATAATTTGGATTTTCAAAGTCAATTATTATTTTTTGACTTGCAGGGTTCGGATAGATTCTACACTTGTCATTATATCCTTTTTCGAACACAGCTAACGTATCTCCACCATTAGTTGTTTTTAATATTACTCCATCTATACCAGCAATATATCCAATTTCTGAGTTGACAAAGTAAACGGATTTCAAGTAAGAGAATGTTTGAGACTCTTGATGAATCCAGTTAGTTCCACCATTTACTGTTTTTAGGATAGTGCCAAAAAGACCTCCTACAGCATATCCAGTTTCTGCATCAGTAAATACGACAGACTGCAATTCTTCCGGTGTTTTGCTATATTGTTGAATCCAGTTTACCCCACCATCTATTGTTTTAAAAATAACTGATTTATAATCGTATGCATGCGGAATTGCTACTAGACCACCCCCAACTGCATATCCGGTATTAATATCTGTAAAATAGACGTCGAATAAAGGAAGGTTCCCAGCTATTTGTTGAGTCCAATTTATACCTCCGTCAATAGTTTTTAATATTAAAGCCTTATGTTGAGAAATGCTATATCCTACTAAATATCCTATATTTTCATTAATAAAGTGCATATTGTGAGGCAAGCCTGTACTCGGATTGACTTCTAACTGAGTCCAACTTGTTCCAGCATCGATTGTTTTAAACAAATTTGACACTGATAAAATAAAACCAATGGAATCGTCTACAAACTGAATCCTATCTCCAAATGGTGCTGTTTCATATGAAGTCCAATTAATTCCACCATCGATTGTTTTTTGAACCGGAAAACCTCCAACAAATCCAAGTGTATCATTCACAAAATAGATATTTCCTTCCCCGCCTTCTATTGAGGTTTTGGTCCAATTAGCCCCTCCATCCATGGTTTTGAAATATGAGTTTATCCATTCTTCATTTTGCCGATACCGGCCTTCTACATAGCCAGTATCTTCATTTATAAAATAGATGGTATTTAGCTCAATACTTCCAATTCCTTCTGATTGGATTTCAGCCCATTGAGCAGTTGAGTTAAATGCAATTAAAATGAGTAAAACGAATAATAGAGTTTTCATATGTTTGGGTGTTATCTCATTACTTGAATGTTTGTCAATTCATCCTATTTTGTATAAAAAATCATTTTAATACAAATCAAATTGGCGTGATGGTATGATAACAGTAAAATTCAATTCTTTCAAATTTATTTAAAAATACTTTAAATAATTGCCAAATTTGGCTATTTATATTGTTTATTAATAGCACACCTAAAATGTCAGGCACAAAAAAAACCCGGCAAAACCGGGTTTTTATTAAACTGCAAAGTTCGATATTATTCAGGGTGGATTGCTTCCACAGGGCACACATCAGCACATGCGCCACAGTCGGTGCAAAGGTCACCGTCAATAACATAAATATCGCCTTCGGAGAT
>DATCTB010000113.1:0-7926 GCA_036568185.1 Bacteroidales bacterium
ATGACCAGTTAATATCTCTTAGTTTTGAAGCAAAAAACGGCCCGATGAAACCGCCAATATTGACAATCATATAGAAAATCCCGTAACCTAGCGTGTCAGTTTCCTTAGTAGTAGTTTTAGAAATGGTTGCTACTATAATGGGTTTAAAAATAGCACCACCTACTGCTACAAGCAGAAAAGCCATAAAAACTGCACCATAGGCATGTGTGCTACCCATGGCAAAATACCCGGAGGCCAAAGTAACAAAGGCTGCAAGCAATACTTTACGGTAGCCAAACCTGTCGGCAATTGCACCACCCAGTATTGGAATCAGGTAGAGCAAAGCGGTGGCCACAGCCTGCATTACTCCGCGCTGGCCTTGAGTGAACCCAAGCCCACCTTGCGATACGGGGTCGGTGAGGTAAACAGAAAGAACAGTGAGCATTCCGTAATATGCCCAGCGCTCGAACAATTCGAAAGTGTTGACCAACCAGAATGTTCGTGGGAATTTTGAAAATATGTTTTGATTATTGTTCATAATATTTTGGTAGAAAAACTAATCACTTATAATAAGGTATGGCCTCACTTTTACGAAAATAGTGTCGGGAATAATTTTTAATTCACGTAATTCATTTACAGAATTATATTTGCCCCTGTCCCTTTTGTTGACGATTCCTTTTGTCATTTCGTAGGAAATGTAGGGGTGATGAAGAATTTCTTTAAATGTGGCCTTATTCAAATCAATCTTGTTTATCAGTAAAGTGTCAAACTGAATAAAAGGTAGGGAATTATCAAGCGTATTCGTTTTAAATCCATAAACTTCGCTGAGTTGCTGGGCATTGTAATAGCCGCCAAGCAGATTCCTGTACTTGATAACCCGGCCCGATAACCAGGGCGAAAGCAGCAGATTATCAACCAGCAAAGCTGAATCGGCAGAATTAATTTCAACAGTTTGACGGGTCTTTTTTGGTGGATAGGATTTTTTGGGTTGGCTGTCCGGGTATTCTTTTTTAATAGTCTTTTCGGGTTTTTCTTCTTCAGGAATTATAATAAAAGGTTCAAGTATTTGGTATTCAATATCTGAGATAGCGTACATTTTTTTTACATCTGCTTTGCTTCTGAATTTTCCACCTTTGACTTCATAATTTTTAATGCTTTTTGCTTGTTTTGGAGTTAAACCAAGCAATATCCACTGTTCTTCTGGTAGTTGGTTTGGATTGAAAGGAAATGGATTCAATTTCCGGGCAGCCAGTTCCCTGTCAAGTTCACCCCGGTTTTGAAGGCGTTCAATTTGAATTGAATCGGAAAGGTGCTGCTGAACCTGGTAAAATGCTTCCATTTCTTTTAAAAATGCGGAATTGTCAACTTCTTCATTATCTTCAAAGTAGGGCATGAATAACCGGAAAGTGATAACACAAAGAATGAGAAAGGAAAAAAGCACAATTCCGCGTTGCTCACTTTTGCTTAAAGTAAAAAATGGGCTGAACCAGTCTTTAATTTTTTTAAACATCAAGGAAAAAATGAATAGGTTTTGAACAAATGTACTAAAGTATGGACAAATATTTCTGAGTTCGGATTTCTTTTACTAATTTTCGCCGGATTTAATAATCTGTTAATACACCATCCGTATGATCTTAAGACGAGCACTTCCCATTTTGTTTTTTATCATTATTTTTCAAACAGCTTTTTCTCAGGACTCTATTCGTACTTCAACTTCCGACAAGCCTTTTGAAAGCCAGAAGGTTAAAAAGGAAATGACCGTTAGCGAGAAGATTGATGCTGCCTTTAAGCCGGTTGTTGATGGCCTGGGCAATCTGCTGTTTTGGGACCCGTTTGCTGCAATGGGCTTGCACGACCCGCTAATTTATGATGAAATGGGAAACCCCGTGATGGATAAGAACGGCAAACCATTGAAGTCTTCAGTTCCTTTGGTTGTGGTTTGGTTGATTTTAGGCGCTTTAACGTTTACGATTTTTTTCAAGTTCGTTAATATCCGCGGCTTTTGGCATGCCATACAGCTAACCCGTGGCATATATGATAACCCGAAAGAACCTGGGGAAGTTTCGCATTTCCAGGCATTAACAACAGCCTTGTCAGCAACCGTGGGGCTTGGAAATATTGCCGGTGTTGCTGTGGCTATTTCTATAGGAGGGCCGGGCGCAACATTTTGGATGATTGTTGCCGGACTTCTGGGGATGTCTTCAAAATTCACAGAATGTACGCTCGGAGTAAAATACCGCCAGATTGATGAAAACGGTGTTGTTTCAGGCGGGCCGATGTATTACCTGCGTGATGGTTTGAAGAAAAAAGGAATGAAATGGCTGGGTTTGGTTTTGTCGGGTTTGTTTGCCTTGCTGGTAATTGGCGGAAGTTTTGGTGGAGGGAATATGTTCCAGGCAAACCAGTCTTTTTCACAACTCACCTACATCGTGCCCGGCGTGCAGGATTACGGTGCATGGTATGGGGTAATTCTGGCCATTCTTGTTGGAATTGTTATTATTGGCGGGATAAAAAGTATTGCCCGAATTACTGATAAAATAGTACCCATCATGGCACTCTTGTATGTGGGAACTTCTATTTTTATTATTCTTACCAATATCACCCACACACTGGATGCTTTCCGTTTAATCTATGATGGTGCTTTTGGTTCCGACGCTTTGAAAGGGGGGCTGGTAGGCGTACTCATTGTTGGTTTTCAGCGCGCTGCTTTTTCCAACGAAGCGGGTGTGGGCTCTGCAGCCATCGCCCACTCGGCTGTAAAAACTGATAAACCCATTTCTGAAGGTTTTGTTTCGCTGCTCGAACCTTTCGTTGATACAGTGGTTATCTGCACCATGACGGCTTTGGTTCTGATTTTTACAGGTACTTACGAAAATCCGCTAGGCCTCGAAGGTTCTCAATTAACTTCTGAAGCTTACGGGCAAATCATTTCCTGGTTTCCTTACGTATTGTTGGTTGCCATTTTCCTCTTTGCTTTTTCAACAATGATTTCCTGGTCATACTACGGGCTCAATGGTTTCAATTATTTGTTTGGTGGTATTTTTGAAAAAGTTTTTAAAAATAAAAATGCTTCAAAATACACCTACTTCGTAATTTTCCTGATGTTTATCGTCATTGGTGCTTCCTCCAGTTTAGGCTCTGTTATTGACTTTTCCGACATGATGATTCTTGCTATGGCATTCCCCAATATTCTTGGCTTATTAATTTTAGCACCTGAAGTAAAACAGGAAATGAATGAATATTTTGATGACTTGAAAAAAGGGGATATTAAGAGGTATAAATAGCCATTAGAGAATTAGTCATTAGTTAACCAGAGATCAGATACTGGCCAATCATTCATCATACATAGCCAATCTATGGTTTTTTATTAGAAATCCGATCTGTCGATCGAGCCGTTAGTTATTAGCGTTCGTGGCTAATTTTCATTTTTTAAAGAAAATTGCAAAAACCAGTTGTAAATATCTTCTCCACCGTACACCCTGATCCACACATCATGATTCATATCTTCCTCAATGGTGAAGCGGAAATTGGTGTTGCCCAGTTCTTCCAATTTATTCATTCCCGCATAGAAATATTTCAGTTCGACAGCGCCATCTCTGCCACCGGCAAAGCACCAAACGGGGATATTATTTTCAGCGATAGGCTGCATTAATTCAGGATGGCCCCAACCAACCACAGGGCTGATTGCTGCAAAGGTTTCAGGATGCCTGCTTGCCATATACCAGGTGCCAAAACCGCCATAACTTAAGCCTGTTAAATAAATTCTGTTTTTATCAGCATGATAGTTTGTCAGAACTATTTCGAGCATATTCATCAGGTCGTTTTCGCATAATTCCCAGCCCAATGGATAAACCTTAGGCATAGTATCAGCAAAGTCAACATATTCTGCTGGCAACATGGGCTGGTTTGTTCCAAATTTTTCCGGTCGTTTCGGAACACCATTTTCCAGCCTTGCTGGTATTTCACTTATTTTCCGGTTAAGGATATATTCATTACCCGGCAATGTATCAACGCCAAACATGGGCAACTGAGGCGCAATAATGATAAACGGAAGGTCGCGTTTTTGAATCCAGGCTTCATAAAGCGGGCCTTGTTTCATTACAAAACCCAGTTCATCTTTTCCGTTTCCACGCTCGCCATTTCCATGAAGAAACAGCATTACGGGCCATTTCTCAGCATTTTCAGATGAATAGTTTTTTGGTAAATACAAATAAAAATCTCTTTCAGAATTTCCGCACTTGCTCTGATAGGCAACGCGAAGCAATTGTTCTGGTGTTGAAGATTGTGGCGGCTTACAGGAAACTAACATAATTGTCAAGAATAAATAAATGTATTTCATGGTATTAAATTTTATTTCAAAATTCTTTCTTCCAAATCAATTTCCATCATTGTGCATTGGTTCTTTTTTCCGAAAATACGGTACCTGTTCTTAGCAATTTTATTATAAATGAAATCAAGAAATATTGCTGGAAGAAACTTTAAAATGCTGAAAAACTTCCATATTCCACCCAAATCGCTTAATACCATCAAGCCAGCTTTCGACCTTATAAAGTGTCGGCCATCTTTTATATAGACAAATGTGTCCAGATCATCCGTGCTAAGTCCGTATTTTTTCAACAATGCTTGTCCCGAAAGGGATTGCAGCGAGGCAAAGTGAAAAATCTTATGCTTGTCGCGCCTGCTGACAAACTTTACAGCACCGTTGCACAGGTTGCAAACGCCATCGAAAAGGATAATGTGGTTTGGAAATTTTTCCATATTTATTGAAAAGCGAAATTAATTCTTTAAAATATATAAACATTGGAAAATATCATCTCCCCATCGCACTCTTTGTTGTCCCTTTGTTACCTTTGCGGTAAATTTTTATGGCTGAACAGCTAAACCATAAACTGCACGTAGAAGCCACAAACAGACACAAAGGTTTTCATCATAAAATATTTCTTGAATAATAAAAAATTATGCAGCACAACGATTTCTTATTAACAAAAATTATTGCCACGCTTGGCCCTGCAAGCTCTTCACTTGAAGTTATTTCAAAATTAATTCGTGAAGGTGTACGCGTTTTCAGAATTAATTTTTCACACGGGCTATTTTCAGAATACGAAGCTTTGCTAAAAACAATTCGAAAAGCAGAAAAAGAAACAGGCACCTATGTAGCGGTTATGGGCGACCTTTCGGGGCCAAAAATAAGGGTGGGAAAAGTAATTGAGAGCGGCGTGATGCTTGAAAAAGGACAGGAAGTGAGCTTTGTAAAAAAGGCAGTTGTTGCCGGAGAGGCTGGTACTGAATTTGTTTTTTCTTCCACCTTACCAGAATTTGTTGATGAAGTAAAAGCCAGGGAGAGCATATTGCTGGACGATGGAAATGTAAGCCTGGAGAGTATTCGCACTTCCGGAAAAGGTGAATCTAAAGTTCTGCATTGCAAGGTAATCAATGGTGGCTTGATTACCAGCGCAAAAGGAATCAATTTGCCCGATACCGAGCTGAGCCTTCCCTCGATGACAGAAAAAGATTTTCGCTGTGCGGAATTTGCTGTCGAAAAAGGATTTGATTATTTGGCCCTCAGCTTTGTAAGAAGCGGTGCAGATGTGAAAATATTAAAAGATAAGTTAGTGGAATTGGGAGCCCGCCCGGAGGGAGAAATGTTAACTTCGGGCAGTATGGGTTTTTCAAAATCGAATGAGAAATTGAAAAAATTAATTCCAATTATTTCAAAAATTGAAAAACCACAGGCACTGAAAAACCTGAAGGATATTGTTGAAGAAACCGACGGGGTGATGGTTGCCCGTGGCGACCTGGGTGTGGAAATGGATTTGGCTGAAGTTGCCATTTTGCAAAAAAGAATCATCAGCCTTTGCCAGGAATATGGCAAACCGGTAATTGTAGCTACACAAATGCTGCAAAGTATGCTTGAATCGCCTGTTCCTACACGAGCTGAAGTTTCTGATGTAGCCAACGCCATTTTTGATGGTGCCGATGCGGTGATGCTTTCGGGTGAAACGGCAGTTGGAAAATACCCGGTTGAGACTGTTAAAATGATGAACCGGGTAGCCGCGAAAACAAACAACTATATAAAAGCGAACAACCTTCAAACTGGAGAAACAATCCGCAAGTCATCGCTTTCAAACCGCACGGCTGCTATTGCCAATGGTGTTCGTACCATTGTTGAAGATATCAGCCCGAAGTTCCTGGTACTTTGGACTAAATTGGGGGGGAGCGCTGTTTACCTTTCGCGTTACAGGATGCCGCTTCCAATCATTGTTTTCAGTAATGATGAAAACAGGTTGCGCCAGCTTTCAGTTTTGTATGGCATTAAACCCAGGCTGATGGATACACCAAAATCGGGAAGTGATTTTATTAAAAAAATTGATAAACTGATGCTGGCTGAAAAATGGGCTGAAAAAGGCGATGCCATTGTCATTGTTTCTGGCGACCCGATTGACAGGGTAGGAGTAACGAACAGGATTGTTATCCATTATATTGGGGAATTGGTTGATTAGGGAATTGCAGAATTGTTGATTAATCATAAAAAGCAGCTACAATAGCAGTTCGTCAGTTAAGATAGAAGCAATCTTTTGAAAATTATTTCTTAATCAAGAAAAATCGTCAGCGCCATGGTAAAGCCAACATATTTATCGGTGTTTCTTCCCATCAAATCGTAGGGAACGTTCAGCACAATTATAAATGTGCGGCCGGGGGAGATGATTAAGCCAGTATTCATTGTAAGCAAATAAGCATCTCTCTTTTCAGCCTTGTCCTGATTGTACCTGTAGCTTAATCCGCTGGCAATCCTAAACCCTTCCTTGATTTTAAAACTTGCATCTGCAGTTGCAAAATAATCATTAGCCTGCGAACCTGATTTGTCCAATAAATTTTGGTATTGAAAGTCATAGTCAATTTCAACTTTTTCGCTGAGAAGTGTTGTAAATGCAACACCTGTGGCTATGCTGTATGTTTTGCCAAAGAAACCGGTATTTCTGAAAACCAAATCCGATTCATTTGAAAAAGTAGTCCCCAAAAGGATGGCTCCTGCCGTATTGCCGGCCTGGAAAAACGTATATTTCAGCCCTGCTGAAAAGTTCGATAAATTGGCTGAGATAAGCACACCTGCCTCAAAGTTCTTTGCAAACCCATAGGTAGTCCTGAAAAACAAACATTGCAGATTTGTAATGCTGTCATTTTCAAAAGAAGTGCTTTGCATTCCGCCATTGTTTTCAAAATAGGTTGAAGAATATAAATAACCAAAGGCAGGCTCAAACTCCACTGTTCCGGTGGGAATTGAAAGTGGGTTTATTGCAACGAGTTTGTCAGCCGAAACACCAAATACCTGCCCATGCACATCAATAAATGCCAAAAGGACAACAACAGTAAAGATTAGTTTTTTTTTCAACATGATGCTGTTTTGATGAATTGCAAAACTCCTCAAATCATCAAAAGCTGTCAATACCTATGAGAGGGTATTTTTGCAGAAGGCTTGACCAGGTTGTTAAGTTTCATGCAGGAAAGCCTATACTGTATGTCAATTCCGCAAGTGTTTTTCTTACATTTGTTCTGTGCAATTACTTTTAATCATACTATTTCTCTTCCTGAACCCGGGCAATATGCAAGACGAAGATTGCGAATGCAAAGGTTTTAAACTATACGGCCGTGTTGAAATTGTTACCACAAATGAAGACTTGCGCATTAAGCTGGTTGACGACTACGAAGATTTGCGTGTGGAAATTGTGAAAGCCCCTGCCGACGAATGCGGCGAGTGGGAAATAGTAACAAGCTATCCTGATTTTAAGGTAAAGTTTGTTGACAGCTACGAAGATATTAAAGTGAAAATAACGGGTGATTATCCGGGAAAGAAGTAAGGTACTCATCGTTAATCTGAAGAAATATGAAAGGTGAAATTTTACTCGACCACTTAGACCGCAAACTGTTTTTATCCCTTGAGTTGGTTAA
>DATCTB010000114.1:0-2114 GCA_036568185.1 Bacteroidales bacterium
TTTTTCCATTTTGCAGCGCAAAAGTAATTTTATATCCGAAGAATTTTGACGGAATTTTTTCACGTTTTATAAACAAATTCTATTAAAAAAAGTTTTATAAACATTGATATTTCAGCTTTTTAAAAAGCTAATTCTGTTTAGTATAATATAAGTTAATGAAAATAGTGGTATCACTTTTTAACAAAAAAGAAGCTTCCGGAAAAATGGGCTGGTGTAATTTACTGGCAACTTTCGAAGAAAAACCAACACCTTCAAGGGGTATTCCAAGTTTTTTTGTGTCCAGTCCGCCATTGCCATTTCTGTCGTGGAAAATGGCAATGGCAATTCTCTCACAAGCCAAATTTTTAAAAATATAAGAAACTGTTGAATCCTTCGCCGGAACTTCAGCCGCTGCTAATGGGTCCTTTTTTGCTTTAAAATCCAAAGCATTGTCAAACACACCAATCCTTATTTTGCCTTTTTCCTCGTTAATGTGGGTAACAACTACCTTGAGATTTGCGGTTTGCCCAAAACATTTTCCACTGATGCCAATGAAAATGAACATGGTAAAAACAAAAAGAAACTTTTTCATCAGTGGGTTTTGGAAAATAAATGGAAGAAGCTATTTTATTTGGAACCAAATTCTTTTCCGGCGTCTTTCATCACAACATAGTATGAATTTGCCCAATAATTTCTAAGCCCAAACCCTTTTGCTTTTCCAACAAAGCGTTTTGTTTCAATAACTTTTTTTGTGCTAACATCAAAAAATGTAACCCAATAAGCGCCCATTTCGCTGGGCTTGTCATAACTTTCGGCGATAAAAACCAAGCCAAAATCTTTGTCATCGCCAGTGTTGTATTGGCTGACGATTTTTGCAATATCTGCTTCAGTTAAATAGGCAACTTTAGCCGGGTCAGTTGTCAATCGGCTTTCGACATCAATTTTATCGTTTAACGCTTTAATCATGTTAAACTGGTATTCAACGTTTGATTTATTGAAGAACTTTTGGATGCTGTATTTATCACGTTCCGTCAAAATCAAGTCGTTCCAGCCGGTAATTTTTGCCTTTAAGTCAGCAGTATTCGGAAAATCGAGCGGCGTTAAAAAATACGTTTGCGTATAATCGATTCCGTAAAAATTTAAATTGTTGTCGGCTGTGATGCCCGAAGTTTGTGAAACTCCTAAAAAACTCGTTACCAATGCTATAACGAGTAATAAAATTGATTTTTTCATAGTAGTAGTATTATTTGTTGTGTTTTCTGTTATCTACAAAATTAATGGGTTTTCTCGAATTAGCAGCAAACTGCAAGTCTGAAATTTCTTTTGGTGTAAAAAATTTTATCTCAGGTGCTACCCTTAATTTCGACCTGAAATGGTCTTTAATTTCTTTTTCATTTTTCAAAATTCCTTCTTTGCAACCGGCTTTTATCAGGATTTCATCGTTGCCGAGCGGGTTGGTAAAAACTTCAATCACATAGTTCTCGATAAAATCCAATTCGTTCAGTACATCAACAATTGCAGGAGGATAAAGGGTAGTTCCTTTCAGTTTAATCATGTGTTTTTTCCTGCCAATTACCGGTCCCAGGCGCATGGTAGTCCGTCCGCAAGAACAAGGTTCGGTAAAGTGGTAACAAATATCACCGGTTTTGAAACGCAGCAAAGGCATGGCTTCAACGCCCAAAGTTGTGATGGTAACTTCACCGGGTTCGCCTTCAGCAACCGGCTTGTTGTTTTCGTCAAGAAACTCTACGATAATCATCTCGGGATGGTGATGCCCGCCCTGTCCTGCAAAACATTCAGTAAAAGCAGTCCCCATTTCGGTTGAAGCGTAAGTTGAATAAAGTTGAATATCCCACTTTTCGCTGATTTTTTTACCAAGCGTATTCAGCGTAAAATCAGTATTTCGGATGGGTTCGCCAATGCACACCGCTTTTTTAATGCTTGAATTTTTATAATCAATTCCATGCTGCTCAGCAAAATCAATCAGTTGCGGAATAAATGAAGGCACAACAACAATGCCTGTAGGCGAAAACTTTTTGATTGACTCAAATTGCAATTGCTGCAAACCCGGACCAACGCGAACGATTCCTGCTCCAAGTTTTCTTAATCCCAGAAAATAGGCAAGCCCTGCCATA
>DATCTB010000115.1:0-2519 GCA_036568185.1 Bacteroidales bacterium
CTGAAGATATATGGTGAGGGGCCTCAGCTGAAAACCGGGTTTCAGAATTATTTCTTTTTGCAGGTAATCATCGTGTTGAATGGTTATGGTATTGAATTTTTTAGGCACTTCGATACTGAATTTACCTGCATCGTTTGTAGATGTGCTGATTGAAGTGTCGTTTACTTTAACGACCGCATCCGGTATTGGATATCTTACATTGATGTCAAGGACTTTGCCCTTAGCAGTTTTATTTTGTGAAAATCCAATCAAGGAAACAATTAACAATGCCAAAGTGATTGTAGCTTTTTTCATTTTGTTGGCTTAATTCTTCTTCCAGACTATTTTATTTTATAAAAGTAAATGTTATTTTTTTTCAAAAAAGAGGTGCAGGTTATTTATACACTTTCCTGATAGGCTCTTCCATCTATATTCAGTTTCATGCGTATCGTTCATGTTGTTGAATTAAGAGAGTGATAAAAAAGGTTTAAAAACACTTCATCTGTGCAAGAAAACATCCCGCAGAATGCGTGAACATTTCTAATGGGCAAGATTTCTCCACAACTGTAGCAGCTTATTTTCTAGTGTTCAAGAATCCTTCCCGCCGTTGGCGGCAAACTTTCTTGTGTTCAAGAATTCTTCCTGACGAGAGCGACAAGGTTTCTTGTCGTAAAGAATATTCCATTCTCCCCCACACGAGCTTTTAATGTTGTTGAATTATTTAGAATTCCACACGATGCAATAATGCGTGAGCAGATGGGAGTAATATTAATTATTTAAAATAAGACAAGATTATTCTCTAATTTGATATATTTGAATCAAAAAGAAATCAGATGGCTAAGCGCATTTTACTGACAGCTGTAGTTTTTATGCTCATCCTTACTGCTTTTTCGCAAGAAAAAATTTTAAAAGGTAAAGTGGTTATCAGCACTTGCAATGATGCCTTGCCGGGAGTAAATATTTATTGTTGCGATTCAATGGTTGCAGCGGCTTCAAAAGCTTTTGGGAGGTTTACAATTGCTGTCCCTGATTCAGCAGAATCGCTTGTATTTTCCAAATCAAAATTTAATAACTATATTTTTGAAATTCCTCAAAAAAGTGGTACAGAAAAAGTTATTGTTAGCCTCATTCCTGTCAATGAAAATAAATTTCCTGCGTTGAAGAAAAATACCATCGCATTTGCACCTTTTGAACTGGTGAATAAAAAAATAACGCTGATGTACGAAAGGTTTGTAACTAGGAGGCATTCGGTTGGCATTTACAATGATATTTATATAAACAGCCACACAATTTTGTACAAAACGCCTATTTACAATGGCTATAAAATGGAACTGTTTTACAGGTATTACCCTTTCCGGAACAAATATTTTGGAACTTATATACAGGGAAAAGTGATGTGGGGCTATTTCAATGCAGATGATATTCCATATTATCGGGTTGATTATCATGGCTATGAAAGTGAAATAACAGTTTCAAACCAGTTTTACACAGGCGGCCTTGGCCTTTCTGGTGGTATTTCCTTGTACTTTGCCGGAAATTTATATTTTTCTGCGAGCATAGGATACCAATATTTTCCAATGAATGTCCCGAATACAGTTGAATATGAAAATAAGGATTATCGCCTTGGGACAAACTCAGGCTCATTTTTATTATTTAATTCATATACCAATCCCTGGTACTTTACTGGCCCAGGAAGTATTACTGAAATTAAGTTTCTTTTTGGAGGAATATTTTAGAATTAAAACTTTTGTTTCCTTTCGCTTTTCCAGAATTATGCCTGCCGGACATGCAAGTGCAATCAGGAAGCAATGGGCCACTGGATTTTAAATCGAACTCCATTTAGTTCGAGATTACAAATCCCGAACAGCAAGTTTTATTTATACACCTTCCTCACAAACTCTTCCACTTCGGGGACACCGCCCTGGTAAACAAGATAGCCGTTGTAAGGCTCGCGGTTGGTGATTTCATCATTTATCGGGGTGAGCATCATGCGTTTCACTTCTTCAGGGTCGTCGGTTTGGCCCAATATCCAGCTTAGCTTTATCCAGGCAACTTCGGGCAGCATATTCCCGGTAGGGATAATTCCTTTTGCCATCATGTCGCGGCCGGTGTCGTAAACAAACATTTGAACATAACCCCAAATGGTTTGCAGTGTCATAAACATGTGCACGCCTTTTGCATGGGCGCGTTCTATGGCGGGGTACAATTCCTTGTTTACATGCCCCAGCCCGGTTCCAACGATGATAACACCTTTGTATCCACAATCAACCAGCGCATCCAGCGTATCGGAACTCATGCCCGGATAATAATACAGCATAGTTACTTTATCACTAAAATAAGGCAGAATTTTCACATTTTTATCGCTCCGGCGTTTGTTGTATTCTTCTTTGATGGGTGTTATTTTTTCACGGCTTATCATTGCCAGTGGCGTGTCTCCAATAGTCCGGAATGTAGAACGGTAAGAAGAGTGCATTTTTCTAACCCGTGTTCCTTTGTGCAGCAATCCATATTTGTCAGATGTTGGGCCAAACATGCACACC
>DATCTB010000116.1:0-13053 GCA_036568185.1 Bacteroidales bacterium
AAAGACGAGAAGACTTTGCCAACAAGCAGTACATTTTCAAATTCTTTTTCTACCAAAAGTTCAATTATTTTCTTGTGCTCCTCAATCGAAGAATCGCCCAATTCAAACATATCGCCCAGTATTAACCAGGGATTTTCAGGCTCAAAAGCTTTAAAACTATTAATTGCTCCAGCCATACTTACCGGGTTTGCATTGTAGGCATCCAGAATGATTTTATTTTTTTTGGTGACAAATTGCTGCGAACGGTTGTTTGTTGGAATATAATTAGCTATTGCCTGGTTGATTTTTGCCGGAGAAATTTTAAAAAAACATCCCACGCTGATGGCTGCCATGATATTGTAAAAATTATAACTGCCATAAAGTGCGGTTTCAATTTCGTAAACCGTTTTGTCCTTTTTCCATTTAATATGCAAAAAGGGTTTAAAGGAAGTTATTTCACCCTGAATATCTGCTTTTTCGCATCCATACGTTTGCCGGTCAATTTCTTCAGAAAGCTGCATAAGTAATGGGTCGTCTGCATTTACAATTACCTGGCCTTTGGATTTTCTAAGGTAGTCGTACAATTCATTTTTAGCTTTTATCACACCTTCATAACTCCCAAAACCCTCGAGATGAGCTTTTCCAATATTGGTAATCATCCCGAACCCAGGTTTTGCAAATTCGCAAAGATTTGCAATTTCTCCCTGGTGGTTGGCGCCCATCTCAATCACAGCTATTTCTGTTTTGTTTGTAAGTTGCAAAAGGGTGATTGGAACTCCAATGTGGTTATTATAATTTCCCTGGGTTGCCGTGGTTCGGTAGGTTGTGCCGAGCACTGCTGCGATAAGTTCTTTTGTCGTTGTTTTGCCGTTTGAACCTGTGATAGCGACAAGAGGATTTTTGTAAAAACTCCGGTGGTAAACGGCCAGTTGCTGTAGAGTTTCCAGTGCATTATCAACCAAAAAATATTTCCCCCCTTTTTTATAAAAATGAGGATCTTCAACAACTGCCAGGGCGGCACCTTTTTTCAGGGCAGTTTTGGCAAACTGGTTTCCATTAAAACTGCCTCCGCTCAACGCAAAAAAGATAGTATCTTTCACGTCCTTGCGGGTATCTGTAGAAATTACGGGATATTTCCGAAAATGTGCGTATAACTCCTCAATCATTCTGCCTGGTATAAATAAAAAACCCCATCCTTAAAAGAATGGGGTAAATTTATGAAATAAAATCTATTTATTTTCCGGGAGCCGGGCTACCAACTCTAATCATGGCACACCTGAATCCGATAGTCATGGAAGACTCGTCTTCGTTCAGATACCTTCTAACACCTGGGCTCATAAAATAAGGCCCATCATCCCAGGAGCCACCTTTTACCACACGCGTTTTATCGCTGATAAGGGAAGTGATACCAAAGTCATACATTTCTTGTGTGCTGTTATCAATTTCATTACCAAGCCAGTCAGGTTGTATCGTTGACTGGTAGTCGCCATCCATATAATTGATGTTGTTGGCTTTGCGGTAGTTTTTACGCTGAGCAGCCTCTTCAGGCGAAATTTCAACATAGGTAATACGGCCAAGGCTATCTTTTTCAGCAACGCCGCCATCCATGTCTTTCAATACATTTTTAAATACATTACCACGGAACGGGTTAAAATCGGAAACAACCTGGTGCGAAGTAGGGCGATAAACGTCAAGTACCCATTCGCTTACGTTTCCGGCCATGTTATAGAGGCCATAATCGTTGGGCCAGTATGAGCCAACCGGGGCAGGGATTGAGGCACCATCGTTCAGGTTTCCTGCAACACCCATATAATCACCGCTACCACGTTTGAAATTGGTAACAAAACTTCCGTAGTATTTTGTTTCGTCAGTTCTTAAACCATCACCATTCCATGGATATACCCTTCTTTCAACAACCCTGTTATACAAAGTATTTCCAATAAGGCCAAGTGCGGCATATTCCCATTCAGCTTCAGTGGGAAGCCTGTATTGAGGCAATAATAACCCATCTTCAAACCTTACATTCCTAATTCCTGTGCCGCTTGGGTTGAGGTCTTCTTTACCTTCGTTTACCAAACCTTCGTATTGTCCGGCAAGGTAGGCATCAGTATTAAAATTATTTTCGTTTTGCTGATCAGGGTCAAAGTCGAGAATTCCGGCTTCAATCAGTAAGTTTTCATTTACCCTGTCGCTCCTCCATGCTGCATAATCATTTGCCTGCACCCAGGTAACACCAACAACAGGATAGTTATGATATGAAGGGTGACGGAAATAAGTTTGTACCAAAGGCTCATTGTAAGCCAACCTGTTGCGCCAAACCAAAGTGTCTGGCAAAGCACCCTGAACTACAGAAGGATAGGTAACGCCATACACCCTGTTAAGCCAATAAATATATTCAAGGTAATCAACGTTGCTAACTTCGGTTTGGTCCATATAAAAACTGCTTACGGTAGCTTTTCTTGGAAGGTTATCCCATTCATAAAAAGGAGTTTCTTCGGTAGCGCCCATAGTAAAAGTACCACCTTCAATCAGGATTAAACCGGGACCGGTGATTTGTTCCGTAGCACCAGCTACTTCAAATCCTCCGTTTTCAGGGTTATTGTATTCCCAACCGGTTGTTCTTGATTTCTCTTTACCTTTAAATAAGCCACCATTACAAGATGATGTAACTACAGCAATGGCCATTACGCCTGACAATAGCAATATTAACTTATTAATTTTAAACATTTTTGTTTTGTTTTAATTTTTCAATTCTTGTTTATAACTAAAAACTAGGTGCTTTTATTGCCCTGATTTTTCTTCTGCTTGCCTGTTTATAAATACAAAAATCCCAGGCAAAGGTTATTTCATGCGCCCCACCAGTCGATCCGCCTAAATTGGAGATAGTAAAATCATAGCTGTAACCAACCCTGATTTTATCCCATGTTAGTCCAATAAGCGCTATGACAGCATCCGGATTTTGAAAATCTTCCCTAAACCAGGCACCGATAACAAAAGGATCTTTATTTAAATATAATCCAAAATTCAACTGGTGAAAATCTTCCTGTTGCATATACATAATGGCCGGCTGCAAAACCCAGTCGTCAGGGTCGGGATAGCCAAGCATGCCTTGCGAAAGATTCACTGTTACAGCCCCGTGCGCAGTAATACGCATTGGAAGCTTATTATCTGAATTATCGTAAAATGATAAATCAGGTTGGTTCAGGTGGTCAACTGCGAGACCGATAAACCATTGATCCTCGTAATACATGATTGCTCCTGCGGAGAAATCTACTGCCGAGATATTCATATTTGGCGGCGGAGTTTCGTCAGATGAAGGGTTTACATTTCCGGTAGTGGGATCAATTTGATCAGCAAAAATGAGTTTGTTCCAATCTAATTTTTCCATATAATAAGTACCCTGAACACCAAAACTAATTTGAATAGGTTCGCTGACCCGTAATTTATATGAATAATAACCCGATATTCCAGTTCTCACCAATGCTCCGTCACCTTGTCTGTCACTAAGTGCTAAAAAGCCAATTCCACTGCTAATTCCGCCAATAAATTGGTCGTAACTGGCGCTGTATGTTATATAGGCATTGCCCATGGCAGGCCACTGGTTCCTGTAATTAAGATTGATTCTGCCACATTCAGTTGAACCGGCAAAGGCTGGGTTGAGATACAATGGGTTAGCGTAAAACTGCGAAAACTCAGGGTCTTGCGCTTGACTAACACCCCATATTAACATGAATGCAGAGAATATTACTAAGCGAATTTTTGTGATCATTAAACCTTTTTTTGCTGCTAAAATTGAGCGTACAATTATACGACAATTTTTAAACTTTGTTAAATAAGCGTTAAATTTTTCTTTATTATGTTATAACAGCCTTTCTTTGCAAAATAAATAACCACAAAGAACGTTATACTGGTTATAAAAAACGGACAATTTCGAAATTATTATTATTACTTAAGGATACATTAATGTTGCTTCGCAAAGTTATACCTTTCTTCTTATTAATTTGTGTTTCATTCACTTTTTATTCTTTTACTTACGATTTTCGTGAAAGGATATTGTGGGAAACGGTACAAAAAATTTCTGTTTCAGAGAATGATACTTTAATGAGAATGTCGTTTGAAGGAGCTTATTTCACAGGTTTTGAAGTTGTTCCAAGCTTTTTTGCCGAATACCCCATCCATACCAGCAGTGCAAATGTTCATGCTACATTAAGTAATTACAGCGTTATACCTGTTAATTCTGATGAAAATGATTTGCTTCGCGCCAGCAATTTTACTGATACCATTTTTTCTATAAGCAGCCAACTCGTTATATCCAGGAAAATGCCTTATGCCCAGGTGGATATCGTCCCTGTAAGATGGAATGCCGGAAGCAAGCGTTTTGAAAAATTGATTTCTTTTGAAATAGAAATTGAAGTTCAGGAAAGACCTGAGCCAATGATGGCTGCCGGAAAATATGCAACCAGTTCAGTTTTGGCTAGTGGAGATTGGTTTAAAATAAGAGTTGATAAAAGTGGCATGTTCAAAATAACCTATGAACAGTTGCAATCAATGGGTTTCAATGTAAGTTCAAACCCTGCGAATATTGCTATTTTTGGAAATGGCGGAGGTGTTTTACCCGAGCGAAATGATATGTTCAGGCATGATGATTTGGTTGAAAATCCAATTGAAGTAATTGGTGGAAACGACGGAAATTTTGGCCCAGGCGACTATTTGTTGTTTTATGCCCAGGGCCCGGTCGTTTGGAAATACCAATACCTGACGGGAAATTTCAGGCATCAGACCAATTATTATGATGATTACTCCTATTACTATGTAACTGTTTTGGATTATCCTGCAGCCAGAATAACTGAAATGAATAGCCCTTCAGGAAGTTCAGTTCTTGAAATTAATGAGTTTACCGATTATATGCACCATGAAATTGATCAAAGGAACCTGGCAGGCACAGGAAGAATTTTTTATGGTGAAATGTTTGATTTCAATTCTACTTACCAGTTTACTTTTCAATTTCCGAATATAATTTCAAGCCCGGATGCTAAATTTTATGGAGAATTTGCCTCCATGTCTTCCTCATCAAATAATTTTCAAATTTTTATCAATAATGATTTGAAGAAGACCTTGGTCATGCAAACGGTGTCGGAAAGCAATATTTACCAGATTGCAAGAAAAGGAGATACTGATTTTAGCTTTACACCTTCATCCGACGAACTTGTTGTGAAGTTGGTTTATCAAAGAAGTTCGAACAGTGCCAGTGGTTACTTGAATTTTTTTGATTTGAATGTAAAAAGGCAGTTGATAATGTCCGGAAGCCAGATGATGTTTCGCGAAAGGGTTGGGCAAAGTGGTTTTGATGTGTTGAGGTTCAATTTAAGAAATGCTGATAATAATATCAAGGTTTGGGACATTACTGACCCGGTGAATGCTGCCAGAGTTAAAACCACTTTGAATGGTAGCACACTTACTTTCGATTCGGCAAAAGATACTTTACGGCAGTTTATTGCATTTAATGGCCAGGAATTTTTTATTCCTGAATTTGTTGAAAAAGTTGCCAATCAGAATTTACATGCTGTAAAAAACATAGATTACGTAATCATTTCTCACCCCGATTTTCTAACCCAAGCCAACAAATTAGCCGATTTTCATCGCAATGGCGACGGTATGGATGTGCTGGTTACAACCCACAAGATTATTGCAAATGAGTTTGCCTCTGGCTCTGCCGACATAACCGGAATCCGTGATTTCATGAAAATGCTTTACGATGTTTCCGACCCGGGTAAAGAAGTCAAGTACTTGCTGTTGTTTGGCGATGCTTCCTATGATTATAAAGGTGTGTTGAATATTGCTAACAGCAATTATGTGTCAACCTGGGAATCAATTGAATCATGGAATATTGTGAATTCTGTTGCCAGCGACGACTATTACGGCTATCTAGATGAAGGTGAAGGAGAGGAATCTGCTTCTAACAAAGTTGATATTGGAATTGGTCGCTTTGTAGTTTCAACACAGGCTCAGGCTGACATGGCTGTGAACAAAAGCATTTTTTACGCCACCAACACACCAACCGTAATGGAGCCCTGGAGAAACATGATAACATTTGTTGCAGATGATGGCGATAATAACCTCCACATGCAGCATGCAGAGCAACTTTCGGAGATAATAAATACGAATAACCCGGTTTATAATATTGATAAAATTTATGTAGATGCCTACAAACAGATTTCTACCCCATCTGGCCAGCGTGCTCCTGATGTAAACCAGTCTTTAAATGATAGAATGGAAAAAGGAACATTGATTGTGAATTATAGCGGACATGGTGGTGAAATTGGCTGGGGTCACGAACAATTTTTGCAAAATGCTGATATCAATTCATGGACGAATATCAACAACATGCCAATTTTTATTACTGCTACATGCGAGTTTAGCCGCTATGATGATCCAACCAGGGTTTCGGCAGGAGAATTGGTTTTCTTGAATAGCAAGGGTGGTGCTGTTGCTTTGTTTTCAACTGCCAGGGCTACTTTTGCAAGCTCAAACCTGACGCTTAATAAAGCCATTTATGAAGATAATATTTTTGAAAAAGACGGTGGCGAATATCCACGTTTTGGTGATATAATCAGAAAAGCAAAAAAACAAGGGAACAGCAACGACAAAAAATTCATACTGATTGGCGACCCAGCCCTCAGGCTTGCCTATCCCGAACATACAGCAAAAACAATTTCAATAAACGGTAAATTGGTTTCTGAAAATACAATTGACACCATAAACGCACTTTCACGGGTTAAAATTGTTGGCGAAATAGTTGATGCAAATGGAAACAAACTCAACGATTTTAACGGAATTATTTTTCCAACCATTTATGACAAGGAATCGGAAGTAAAAACCTTTGGCGACCAAAGCAATCCAACATCTTTTAGCGTTAGAAAAAATGTACTTTTCAACGGGCAGGCCAGCATTGATAACGGCGACTTTTCTTTTGAATATATTGTTCCGAAAGACATTGCCTATAAATACGGTAATGGCAGAATCAGTTATTATTTCAGGAATAATACCGAAGATGGAAATGGCT
This sequence comes from Bacteroidales bacterium, assembly GCA_036568185.1. Taxonomy (GTDB): domain Bacteria; phylum Bacteroidota; class Bacteroidia; order Bacteroidales; family F082; genus DATCTB01. The sequence continues at coordinate 7,043 of DATCTB010000116.1, forward strand.
ACTATGATAACCTTGTAATTGGAGGTTATGATCAAAGTGCACCTACCGATAATGAAGGCCCTGAGGTAATACTGTATATGAACGATACTACTTTCCAGCCCGGTGGAACAACCAATGAAAGCCCGGTCTTACTGGCTATAGTTAACGACGAGAGTGGAATCAACACTACCGGTAATGGAATCGGCCACGACATCATTGCAACCCTCGATGAGCAAGGGAACTCGTACACTTTAAATAATTATTACGAAGCCCAGCGCGACAGTTATAAAAGTGGCAGGATAAGCTATCCGTTAAGCAAACTCAGTGAAGGGCCGCATACTATTAGCCTGAAAGTGTGGGATATTTACAACAATTCAACCACTGCAACACTTAATTTCACGGTAGTAACTGCTGAAAATTTTGTTATCGAAAACCTGGTTAATTACCCGAATCCTTTCAGCAATGAAACAAGCTTTGTTTTCGACCATAACCAGGCTGGGCAAACAATGCAGGTTAACATTCGGATTTATTCGCTTGATGGTAAGTTGGTTCGAAATCTGAACGCGCAAATCAGTTCAGAAAGCTACCAGTCTGAGCCTATAACCTGGAACGCTACCAACGAAGGCGGCAGTAAAATAAGCCCCGGTATGTATATGTACAAGGTAGTTGTTCAAAATGAGAGCGGAGCCAGTTCCGTAGAATCTTCTAAAATGATTTACTTGCAGTAATTCGGTTTTGATTATTTTTGAAAAAAAATAAATCGGAATATGCAATGAACTTGATTTTCAAACAAAAAAGAAAGACTTGCCAACGTTTTTTTAGTTTACTTTGTCATTGAAACAAACTGATGCGATACCTCTACTTCATATTATTTTTAGCTTTTCCGCTCTTCTTTTTCGGCCAGCAGACTATTTCTGCAAAGCTGGATTGGTCTGAGATGCAATCGCAAAAAACAATTACATCGCTGCAAGTCAATTACTTTTCCTTTCCAGGTGCTGAAAACACCATCGAGTATGGATCATTGCCGGTTTATTCTGCAACAATCAATTTACCCGATGAATTATTTGGTTGTGAAATTGAAATTAAAGAAATTGTAAGCGATACATTATCGCCCGAAGCAAGTGAACTTCTGACGGATTCGGAATTACTTTCTGATAAATTTTCATATCATATTATTTATCAAGAAAAGAAAGCAAACATACATGTTGTTCCTCTGCGCAGAAGTGATGAAATTGATCAGATAATCAGGCTTGTAGAGTTTGAAATCCGGATAATTTTTGTTCCGGTTGAAGAGCAGACTCCAACTGTTCTGTCGATGGCTCGTACTTATAAAAACAACTCAGTGCTGAGTTCTGGCAATTGGTACAAAATGGGCATCGTAGAAACCGGAGTGCATAAGATTGGCTATAACAATTTGGTTGAAATGGGCTTAAATCCTGCACAAATTGATATAAGTAAAATCGGAATTTTTGGAAATTACAACGGTATGCTGCCTGAAGAAAACAGCAAACCCAGAATTGATGATTTAGAAGAAAATGCAATTCAGTTTGTAGGTGGTGAAGATGGAAAATGGAATGAAAATGATTATTTGATATTCTTTGCCCGCTCAGCTGTGAGTTGGAAATATAATCCATTCACCGGCAGGTTCGACCACAAAAACAATTCTTATTCAGATACAACTTTTTATTTTTTCACTCCCGACCAGGGAAGCAATTTTACTATTGAAAATGTTGGCAGCACAACTGTAACACCTACCCAGCAAATGACATCATTTGTTGATTTTGCGGTTCACGACAAGGATATTGAAAACCTGATATATTCAGGCAGGGAGTGGTATGGCGAGCGACTGACAAGCGATACAGTGGAGAGAACTTTTGTTTTTAATTTCCCAAATCTCGATTCAAAAGAGTCAGTTTATCTCAATTTTGAAATGGTTGCGAGGTCCGGAAACATTTCTTATTATGGCCTGGATGTTAATGGCGAACTTGTTTTAGATTCAATGAAAATTGATAGGCTGCCTGTCAATAGTGCATATTATGCAAAAAGCACGAACAAAAAAACGACTTTTTTTGCCGATGATGATCAGCTTAATGTAAGAGTAAAATGCCTGACAAGTGACGCTACTTTGTTGAGTTGGATAAATTTTATTGAACTAAATGTTCGGCGTGAATTGATTTATTCAGGTGGGCAAATGACATTCAGGGATCCGCACGTTTCGGCGGCAGGTAATGTTACAGAATTTAAAATTGGCGGTGCTAACGAGAACCTGAAAGTGTGGAATGTGAGTAATATTCATAAACCTGAAAATATCCAATTCCAAATTCTGGATGAAAATTTAAGGTATCGGTTACCAACCGATTCACTTTTGGAATTTGTGGTATTTGATAACAATAGTTTTTTTCAGCCAGTTTCTTTTTCCACGGTAGTGAATCAAAACTTGCACAATATCAGTAGTTTAAATATGGTAATCATCAGTCCTACAGAATTCTTGGGGCAGGCAGAGCGACTTGCAAAAATTCATCAAAATGATGACGGCCTGGTTTCAGTGGTTGTAACCCCGGAGATGATTTACAACGAATTTTCATCGGGCACACAAGATGTAACCGCCATCAGAGATTTCATGAAAATGTTGCGCGACAAGGGCGCATTTGGTGACGACCATGCTTATTTACTGTTATTTGGTGATGCTTCCTTCGATTATAAGCACCGTATTCATGGCAATACTAACCTGGTTCCAACTTATGAATCCTTGGAATCATTGAAAGAAACCGGTTCTTTTGTAACAGACGATTTTTTTGGTTTGCTTGACGACAATGAAGGGTCGAACAGCGTCGGAAACCTGGACATTGGCATAGGCCGATTGCCGGTAACTACTGTGAAAGAGGCTACTGTTGCAGTCGATAAAATTGAGCATTATATGAGCCGAAATGAAGATGTGATGGGCAATTGGAGAAATAATATTTGCTTTGTTGCCGACGATATGGATGCAAATCTTCACCTGGATCAGGCCAACAGCATGATTGATATTGTCGATACCTTGCATCCCGGGTTTCATATCAATAAAATATTTTCAGATGCCTATCAAAAAATAAAAGTACCTAACGGGAAAAGGTTTCCTGAAGTAAATACTCAAATTAAAAAGCAAGTTGACCAGGGTGCTTTGATTTTGAATTATACAGGGCATGGAGGCTTGATTGGCTGGTCGGAAGAAGTTATACTTGATGTTCCAACTATCAGGTCATTTGAAAACCTTGACAATATGCCATTGTTTATTACGGCAACTTGTGAATTCAGCCGTTACGACAACCCTGAGTTTGTTTCGGCTGGCGAGCTTTTGTTTTTAAATGAAAAGGGTGGAGGAATTGCATTAATGACAACAACCCGACTGGCTTATGCTCATGCCAACATAGTTGTAAACAGGAGGATTTATAATAACCTGATGACAACTGATAAGGGGAAAACTCCTCGTCTTGGAGATCTTGTCAGGGTTTCTAAAATTCCTTCCAACACCAATTACCTGAACTTTGTTTTACTTGGCGATCCGGCAATGCACCTGGCTTTTCCTCAAAACGAAGTAGTTACCAATGTGGTAAACAGCAAAGCAGTAAATGGAACGGCTGATACGGTTCATGCTTTGTCAGAAGTTCATGTTTCAGGATTTATTCAAGATGTTAGTGGCAATAAACTAACTGATTTTAACGGTTTTGTTTATCCAAAAGTGTACGACAAACCTTCAAAATATAAAACACTCGGAAACGACCCAAGAAGTTTCAAGGTTGATTTTTATTTGTCTGATAAAGTTCTATTTGAAGGTAAAATAACTGTGTTAAAAGGTGAGTTTTCTTTTTCCTTTTTAGTTCCAAAAGATATTGCCTACGAATATGGCTTTGGTGAAATAAATTATTATGCTGTTGATACCACGAGTTTTGCGGATGCGTGGGGTGCATACGAGCAAATATTTATTGGAGGAGTAGATGAATCGGCAGAAATTGATAACATTGGCCCAGACATCCAGTTGTATATTGATAATAAAAATTTCCAGAACAGGCAGACAACTACCGGGCACCCCTTATTATTGGCTGATTTGCATGATGAATATGGAATCAGCTATACAGGGCAAAGCCTTGGCCGAGATATGGTGATGGTGCTGGATAATAATTATTCTTCTTCAGAAATTGTAAATGATTTCTTTAGTTTGGATATTGACACCTACAAATCAGGTTCTTTGGCATACCAGTTTGAAAAACTTGAAAAAGGGTGGCATACAATAACCCTGAAAGCATGGGATCTGCAAAACAATTCTTCCGAGAAAACAATTGAATTTTATGTAGATGACCAGGCCAATATCCAGCTTGCTGAAGTTGTAAATTACCCCAATCCTTTTGTGAGTGAAACTAATTTTGGCTTTATTCACAACAAAAACAATTCAAATTTGAATGTTCAGATCAAGATTTATGATATGAATGGAAGATATGTTGGCGAGCTTAGTAAAACACTGGGCAGTGAAGGAAATAAAATCGCTCCACTTACCTGGGATGGTCGTAACCAATACGGAAGTGAAGTGTCTCCAGGGGTTTATACATATAATATCATAGTTACTGATTACTATGGAAATCAATCCATTCAACGACAAAAAATGATTAAGTTGTCTGAATAATTCCAATTGAATAATAATAAGCAAATTAAATCGTTATTTTTGCAAACTATTTTTTTTAAGCACCAAAATTCATTTATGAGATTAAAGATTTTTGCAAGTTTAGTGCTCGTTGCACTTTATTTCAATTCCAATTCGCAAAGCTACAATAACCTTGCAGGCCAATCTGACGGGCTGAACGTAATTACAACAGCAGTACCTTTTATGATGATAGGTCCTGATGCCCGCGCCGGTGGTATGGGCGATGGTGGTGCAGCTTCCTCACCCGACCCTAACTCGATGGCCTGGAACTCAGCAAAATATGTTTTTTCAGAAGATAAAATGGGCTTTGCCATCTCTTATACACCCTGGCTACGAAACCTGGTGAATGACATCAACCTTGCCTATGTAACTTATTTTAATAAAATTGGCGACAATAATGCCATTGCTTTTTCACTCAGGTACTTTTCGCTTGGCGAAATCACTTTTACTGACGATCAAGGCGAAGATTTGGGAACTTATAAACCCAATGAATTTGCCCTTTCGGGTGGTTATAATCGAAAACTGTCTGACAAACTTGGTTTAGCTGTTGATGCGACCTTTATCTACTCAAACCTTACTCAGGGTCAAACTGTGGCAGGCCAGTCAACAACTGCCGGAATATCAGTTGCAGCCGACATTGGTTTGTACTGGCAAGATAAGGTGAACTGGTTCAACAATATGGATGCCGAATTTGCCTGGGGCGTTGCCATTACCAATATCGGAAACAAGATATCCTATTCTTCAAGTAATATCGAACAAAATTTTATACCGACAAACCTGCGATTTGGTCCCCGTTTAACCATTGAATTAGATGATTATAATAAATTGTCTTTCCAATTTGATATTAATAAATTGCTTGTTCCAACACCACCAATTTATGCTCTCGATTCATTTGGAAACCCTATTCCGATTCCGGGAACTGACCAGTTTGAAATTGAAAAGGGCATGAGTAATGATGTTCCACCTATCAGGGGAATGATCCAATCATGGTATGATGCTCCGAATGGTTTTTCGGAAGAAATGCAGGAGTTTTATTATTCAATCGGAACAGAATACTGGTATAATAATATTTTAGCTCTTCGTGCGGGTTATTTTTATGAAAACCCGAAGAAAGGCGCTCGCCAGTATGTAACGCTGGGTGTTGGTTTACGGTATAATGTTTTCGGGCTCGATTTCTCCTATTTAATTCCAACTGCTTCAGCCCAAAACCCGCTTCAAAATACGCTTCGTTTCAGTTTGCTGTTTAATTTCGGCAATGCCAAAAGCCCCTCGTCAACCACACCGAAAGGTTAATGTATAAAACCAGGGTTGGCTTCGGATATGATGTTCACCAACTTGTTAGCGAACGTAGGCTCGT
>DATCTB010000117.1:0-6213 GCA_036568185.1 Bacteroidales bacterium
CGGGTAATTTTGAAAACACTTTTTACATTGACAGAAAAAGTCTTGTCAAAATCATCATCCGTTAATTCGCTAAACGGCCTGACAACCAGGAAACCAGCATTGTTAACCAGGATATCAATTGTACTTATTTTTTCTAAAATACAAGGCAAAAGTATTTGCTGGATATTTCCTGAATTCAAATCAAAACTCTTGAAAAAAAAATCCGAATCCGGATTTTCAGTTTTAATATCCTTAGCAAGTCTTTCCAGTTTTTCTTTATTTCTTGCGATAGCAAAAACCTTATTCGACGTATCCTTTGCAAACTTCTTTGCCAGTTCAAACCCAATTCCACGGCTAGCGCCTGTTATAACAATATTCATATTTTTTCTTTCCTCAAAAATAAAACAATTCAAGTGATTTAGAAGATTTTCATTTAATTGGAAATAAAACCCAGGTTTAAAAGCATTTGGTGAATAAAAACTCAGTTTTACTGAAAAGCTCCATTTATTTTTTAATTTTGATAAGAATTATTTATAAAAACAGACTTAGAAAATGACCCTGGAAGAAATTGTAAAACAGGCACTTGCTGAAGATATTGGCGAAGGAGACCATACTTCGCTGGCAACAATTCCTGAAAAAGCAGTAGGAAAGGTGCAATTAATTGCAAAAGAAGATGGAATATTGGCTGGAATTGAAGTTTTCGCGCTGGTTTTCAAAACCGTTGACCCAAGCATTAAAATGGAAATATTGGCAGCCGATGGAAAATTCATTCGCAAAGGGCAGCAACTAATGGTGCTGGAGGGCAAAGCAAGGGCGCTGCTAACTGCTGAGCGCACCGCCCTAAATTTTATTCAAAGAATGAGTGGAATTGCTACTTTTACAAATAAGCTTGTAAGGCAGATGGATGGTTATAGAACCAAGTTGCTCGACACACGCAAAACCACGCCCGGCAACCGCCTTGTTGAAAAAATGGCCGTTAAAATGGGCGGAGGGCACAACCACCGCTTCGGTTTGTACGATATGATCCTGATAAAAGATAACCACGTTGATTTTGCCGGAGGTATCGTCAATGCCATCAATTCGACGAAAGAGTATTTTAAAAAGAATAAAAAAGACCTGAAAATTGAAATTGAAGTCAGGAATTTTTTGGAACTACACGAAGTGCTTGATACAGGCGGTGTTGACAGAATTCTGTTCGATAATTTCTCAACCGATGATTTGCTTACAGCCGTTCAGATAACCGGAAGAAAAATTGAAAAAGAAGCTTCGGGTAATATTACCTTAAATAATATTAGGGAATATGCCGAAACCGGCGTTGATTTTATTTCGGTTGGCGCCTTGACACACCAAATTAAAAGCCTGGATATGAGCCTGAAAACCATCAAATAAATTTACTATTCCTGTTTTGGAAGATTTTCAAAAAAAAATAAAACGGTTATTGTTGACAATACAGCTTAGTATCCGCAGAAGGCTAAGCTTTATCGTGTTGCCAGGCTTCGATGGCATGCCTTTATACGATGTACTCACATTTTTTCTGCAAGGTTTGTTCAAGGGCGTTCTCACTTTTCGAGCCGCAGCCATTGCCTACAACTTTTTTCTGGCACTTGTTCCTTTTATTTTGTTCCTATTTACCCTCATTCCTTTCGTATTAGGTGAAAGTATCCAGGCTGAATTGCTGGTGTTGATGCATGATTTGCTTCCCGCTGAAATTTTTAATCTTGCTGAAAATACTATTGTTGAAATTGTTAGCCGCCCGTCAACGGGATGGCTTTCTGTAGTTTTTCTGACTGCTGTTTATTTCGCCACAATGGGAATTGACACTATTCTTGAAAGTTTTGGGCAAAGTTATCACGAAGTGGAGTTGTGGCCCTGGTGGAAACAGAAAGTAAATGCCTTCCTGTTGATGTTTGGGCTTTCCATTATGATTATTTTTTCCATGTTGCTGCTGGGTTTTGGCAAATACACGCTTAATTATCTTGAAAGCAATAATTTAATCACCAGCCAACTAACACTTTTCTGGCTTGGGGCATTACAATGGGTTATTATCGTTGGGCTCGTTTTGGTCAGTATTTCCGTACTATATTATTTTGGAGAAGCCAAAGACAAAGAGCGCAACCGCTACCGCTTCATTTCAGCAGGTTCTTTGCTTGGAACAATATTATTCATCCTGGGCGGTATGGTTTTGAAATTGTATTTCGCCAATTTTGCCCGTTATAACCTGGTCTTTGGTTCGCTTGGTTCAATTATAGTTGTACTTATCTGGCTGTATTACAACGCCCAATTGCTGCTGATTGGTTTTGAATTGAATACAAGTATTAGGGTCTCAAAAGCTGCAAAACCGAAATATAAAGTGGTGGAGTAAAAACTGGGTTATTGCTTGATTATCTTTTGCGAAAACCTTTTTCCTTCTGAGTTCTCAATTTCTATATAGTACAAGCCATTCGACATATTGCTTATATCAACAGTTTCTGAATTCTGATCAATCAGGACTAACTTTCCAAGTTGGTCGAAGATTTTGATAGAATAGTTATTTGAATTTTTGGCTGAAATATTAATCAGGTTACTTGTAGGATTAGGGTAAACAGAGAACTCTCTATTTGAATTTTCGAAAATTCCAGATTCACTTAAAAACATTACTCTAATAGTATCTGAAACTAAAGAACGATTTGGATCATATCCTTCAGCAGTTAATGATAAATTAACAATTTTTCCCGATAATAAATCTTGTGCCCCAGGATAATAAATTGGTGCTTTTGCTTTTTCGTTTGAAAAAGTACCATCACCAGAAGTAGTCCATTCAAGTTCCTTGAAAACATAAGCCTGACCATTTAATTGAAATTCGCTAGTCGAATTTGATATAATTGTATCTGAACCTGCATTAACAAATGGTTCCGGAATCTGATCTTGGGTTTGAATTAAATCTATTTCATCATCATCAAGCATTCTTTCAAAAATACGTATATCATCTAAAGCACCAATAAAAAATTGTGTTCCGTTAATTCTACTTCCTATTCTGCCCGTAAAATCGTCTCCAAAATAAGGTTCTTGAACGTTTTCGGTAGAACTAACAACCAATTCTCCGTTAATATATAATTTCAAAATACTATCACTTCGCATATACAAGATTTGCTGCCATACTCCCAGCTCGGGAAATGTCTGTGTCCGAACAATTGCATGCGTACCATCTTTGTGATAACCTCCGCCGAGCAATCCAGTATGATTATTAAGTGAATATTCTAGTGTATTCATAAGAAAATGGTCAACTCCATATTCAGTACCAATATCAATTAAAAGCTGAGCGGTCCCATATTCAGGTTTTTGATATATTTTCGCCCAAACGCTATAGCAATAAGCAGTTTGCGAAAAGTAAGGACAATCCATTGAAATATAACTATTATATCCATTAAACTCAATTGCCCCATTTTCATTTCCATGCCTGTCTTCAACCAAATTTACATTATGTAACTTACCATTAGTATTGTATCCGCTAATGTCAATTACAGAATCTTCCTTAATAAAATTTTCTACTGGATAGTATAGAACCATTTGCCAAACGGCATCTGGATTAGGCTGACAATAAAGAATTGAACTTAAAATAATCAGTGAAAATGTTAAAACTTTCTTCATAATCATTTAGATTTAATTTGGTTATGTAAATTTAAAACAATTATTTAATATTCAAAATATTATTAATAAAAGATTACAATCATACCTTTTAAAGGGACAAATTCTAGTGTGCTTGTTCAATATTAAGGAGAGGCTTCGTTTTCAATAATCACTGTCAGTACACCTTATTCTTGATTATATTTGTTGCTTGATAATTTATTAAAAGATTAATGAAAATCTTAATGATTCTCGACCATGAATTTCCGCCAGATATCAGGGTAGAAAATGAAATAGAAGCGTTAACTGAAAAAGGTCATGAGGTTCATGTTGCGTGTTATACAAGAAAAGGACTTCCGGAAAAAGAAATTGTTTCCGAGGCAATTATTCACCGCAAACCTATTTCAACATTTATTTATAAAAGCAGTGTTGCGGCTCTGAAATTTCCTTTCTACTTTAATTTTTGGAAAAGCTTTCTAAATAAACTTTCGAAAACCGAAAAATTTGATGCCATTCATGTGCATGATTTGCCAATGGCGAAAGTTGGGTATGAATTTGCAAAAAAACACTCTATTCCCCTTACCCTCGATTTACATGAAAACTGGCCTGCTTTGCTTCGTGTTGCAACTCATACACAATCATTTATAGGGAAAATCTTGTCAACCAATAAGCAATGGGTTGCTTATGAATTGGATTATTGCAAAAAAGCTGATAATATTATCGTGGTTGTTGAGGAAGCAAAAGAACGGCTGATTAGTTTGGGAATTGAGGCAAAAAAAATCCACGTTGTTTCCAACACACTGAATTTTAAACATTTTGAAGTTCCTCAAACCACTCCCGACCCCGATTACTTTACACTGCTTTATGCTGGGGGAATTAACAAACACCGGGGCTTGCAATATGTAATTTCAGGTTTAAAAAATTTGCAAAATCTTTCAAAACCGGTCAGGCTATGGATACTGGGCGATGGTTCCTACCTTGAAAACCTGAAGCAATTGGCCAATGAAAAGAATTTAATCGATATGGTTGATTTTAAAGGCTGGAAAAATTATTCAGATATGCAGAAATATTTCGGAATGTCGGATGCCTGCCTCATTCCCCATGTGAAAAACAACCATACCGACTCGACCATTCCACACAAACTTTTCCAGTATATGTACGCCGGAAAGCCAACCATTGCAAGCAATTGCGCCCCCATCGAACGCATTGTTAACGAAACCGGCAGCGGAGTAATTTATGAATTTGCTAACCCAAAAGATTTTGCTTTGAAAACATCGGACTTGCTAAGCAATCCAAAAAAAATATCTGAAATAGTTGAAAATGGGAAAATGGCTGTTAAAGAAAAATACAATTGGGGGCTTGATTCAAAAATACTTTTGTCGATTTATTAATTCATATTAATGAAAGAAATAATTTATAAAATAGCATACTTTCCGCCTGTAAATTTTGTTATTATTAACTTAATTAAGGTTATCAATAAACTGGCCTCAAAGAATCTCAGCATTCCACCATCAGGCTCACATAAGTATCAAATTTCTAATAATCAAACTATAATTATCGATAGTAATCAAACCAGTTATCTTACGAAAGTAATTTATTGGAAGGGGTTGAATTCGTTTGAATACACCAGTCTTTTTCTTGATTTCATTAAGCAGTTTGAAGGATTTATTGACATTGGAGCAAATATTGGGTATTATTCTATACTTGCAGCTAAATCAAACAATAAAATCCAAATTTACGCATTTGAACCTGCGTTTGGACCATTTCATTATTTAGATAAGAATATTAAACTGAACAAACTAAATAATCGAGTAAATTACTTTCAACTAGCATTATCTGACAAAAGTGGAGTAGTTGATTTTTATGAATTTTATAATCCAAAATACAAGAAGGTAAAATACAACTTGGGAGGAACAAGTAGTTTAAACACTGACTCTCAAAATAAACTTCTCACAAAAACTACAATTGAAGCCTTAACACTTGATGAGTTTGTTTCAAAGAATGAAATTAAAGTTGTTGATCTTATTAAAATTGATACTGAAGGTTCAGAAGATTTAATTTTGAGCCATGCAACAGAAACACTTTCAAAATTTCGTCCAATTGTGATTTGCGAAACCCTTTTCGATAAAATAGAACCTCAACTTGAAAATCTTTTTTCCCAACTTGATTACAAATTTTACAATCATTCTGAAAACGAATTAACTCCGGTTGACACTATTATCAGAAAAGTGGATAATGGCATAAGGGATTGTTTTTTTGTTCCAAAAGAAAAAATACATTTGATTTCGAAATACGTAAATAAGTAGAATGGGAATCATCCAAAAACAAAGCATTTCGGGAACAATCTACTCTTACATTGGAGTATTGCTAGGCTTTGTCATTACCGGGTTACTTTTCCCGCGTGTTTTCACAACTGATGAAGTTGGGTTATTGCGGGTATTGATTTCCTATTCAACTTTGTTGGCTCAGTTTGCCGGTTTGGGCTTTAGCGCGGTAACTGTGAAGCTTTTCCCGTTTTTTCACAGCGAAAAGAAAAATCACCATGGTTTCCTTGGATTGGTTTCCCTTGTTTCACTTTTCGGTTTTTTGCTTGCAGCCGGTGGATACCTAATCTTCAAACCTGTTATAACT
>DATCTB010000118.1:0-4587 GCA_036568185.1 Bacteroidales bacterium
ATTCCGAGGAAGTTTTTGAGGTTGTTTTAGGAGTTACGATTGATGCTTGACAAATTACGTTTGAGAGGCCAAAATAACTTAACTTAGAGCTGATTTAAAGTGCCGATATACTTAACTTTCAAACTATCTTTTTCTATTGAATAGGATTCATCAACAAATGGGCTGTAACAGTAATTATTTCCATTTGGATAGATTTCCCTGAAAATTATTATTGGTTTGAGGGATAAATGATCGGGGTTCACTTTACATTCGATAATATCTACTGAATTTCCTGGACGTTTTATGACGAAGTCGATTTCACGGTTTGACTTATCGCGCCAGTAAAATAGCTGATTTTCCGGAATATGCGAACGCAACATGTCCAATACCAAATGTTCCCAAAGTAGCCCCCTGTCGTCTTGCCTGATATCATTCCAACCTTTCGCAAAACAGGCCAGGCCTGTATCAAAGCAATAGCATTTGGGGCGTTGTACAATTTCGCGCCGGCCTCCTCCATGAAAAGGAGATAAGAGATATACCATATTGGCTATTCGCATCGCTTCCAGGTATGATATTACTGTGGGCCTGGTTACTGAACTCATTTTTGATAATTGCGTGATTTCTATCAGATTTCCGGATGAACGCAACAGCAACTGTAACAATTGTAAAAATCCTGTCCGGTTTCTGACATTGAAAAGTTCCTGGATATCCCTTGCATAAAAACTATCTATCCATTCCGAAAAAAAATAATCATTTTTGGTTGGAGAAAGTAACTGTTCAGGCAAACCACCGTGTAAAAATCGCAAATCAAGATTGGTAATACCAAATGTGCTTTTACATTCATCCCATAAAACTGGTGGCAGATAAATTACGTTTTTTCGGCCCGTCAGTGAATCTTTGAATTTTTGTGTAGCTTCAAGGGTTGAAGAACCTGTAGCCAGTATTTTTAATTGCTGATATTCATCTGCGGCAATTTTAAGCAGGTTGCTTGGATCTGCCAGCCTGTGAATTTCGTCAAATATGATTATACCGGCATTTCCAACACTTTTAAAAAATGATTCAGGATCTTCCAGCCTCCTGACAACCGATGGCAAATCGCAATTGAGGTAAGTGGCATTGGGTAACATTTTTGCTATGCTTGTTTTACCAACCCTTCTCACGCCCGATAACCAAACTATTGGCCTGCTTTCCCAGGCCTGATTGATTTTTTTTATCCAAAAATGTCTTGCTATCATTGAAATCATATTTTACATTTAGACGGACAAATGTAAAGTATAATTTCATTTAAACAAAATAATTCTACCACAAAGTGTATTTGATATTTTGTTTTTCAAAGCTTCACCACCTTTTTCACTGCCACTTCATTACCAGCCTGCAACCGCAAAAAGTATATCCCCGTGTTCACTCAAATCCAAGGTAAACTCCTGCTGGCCGGTTTGTTGACTAGCAAATTCCCAGTTTTTCAGGTAATTGCCGTTGGTATTGTAGATGCAGATATTAATTTTTAATAATGAAGCAAACTGACCACTGAGTTGAGCAATTGAGACATTAGCCTAAAGGAAATTTATATTTCTTCAAATGTTTTGAAACATGGTATGTACTTGGTTCAGGAAAAGGTGCAGGGTATGCAGTATTCTCAAAAACTGGTGAGGTATTAAGCTATTTCGGCTATTTTATTTAGAATTATTGATTAATGAAATTTTTAAGGTTGTTTTAGGATTTAGTAACGAGTTTCAGAATTTTAGCAAGCAATTCATTTATATCAAAGGGTTTACTTATATAATCATCCATCCCAACTTCCTTGCAACGTTCCACTTCTTCTTTCATCACATTGGCTGTCATGGCAATTATCGGTATTTTCGACGCAGAAGCAGGCATTTCCCTGATTTTTAGCGTTGCTTCAAAACCATTCATCACTGGCATTTGAACATCCATCAGGACAATATCGAAATTCCCATTCTTAATTTTTTCGATTGCTATCAAACCATTTTCTGCAATTTCCACTTCGATTTCTTCGACAGCATCTTCCAGTTCTTCCTTCGCTACCATCACATTAAATTCATTGTCTTCAACAAGCAGGATACGGATGCCTTTAAGTTTTTTGTCAGGTTTATTTTCAGCAGATGAAGAATCATTAACCTCAATAGCACTTGATGAATCAACTATCGTAAAAGGAATCTCAAAGGAAAAACGGCTTCCTTTTCCAATTTCACTTTCTGCTGAAATTTTGCCACCCTGCAGTTCAACCAGGTGCTTTGAAATACTCAAGCCCAGTCCCGTTCCTCCGTACTTTTTATACGTTTCTTTTTCAGCCTGTTCAAAAGAGCTAAATATTTTTTCAAGGTGTTTTTGGTCGATACCAATTCCGGAATCTTCGATTGTGAACCTAACATCAACCGTATCTGAAGTTTTGTTTTTCAGTTCTGTATTCACCAGCACATGCCCTTTTTCAGTGAATTTCATTGCATTTCCAATGAGGTTGATTAAAACCTGGTTGAGCCGGTTTGAATCTCCTTTTACGTTTTCAGGAACTTCAGGGGAGGTTTCGAAAACAAGGCTGAGCCCCTTTTCCTTTGCTTTTAATTCATTCAGAATTTTGATGTTTTCAAGCAATTTATTAATGGAAAAATCAACCATTTCCAGTTCAACTTTACCAGCTTCAATTTTGGAAAGGTCAAGAATATCGTTGATAATCACCAACAATGATTTGGAAGATTCTTTGATGGCGTTCAGGTAAGTAAGCTGTTCTTTTTTCGGGCTTCGCCTCAGAAGAATGTCGGTAATGCCCATTATTGCGTTCATTGGCGTCCTTATTTCATGGCTCATATTTGCCAAAAACTGTTGCTTTGCTTTTTCCGATTGCATTGCTTTTTCGCGCGCATCCTTCAGCTCAACCTGTACTTTCCGCATATACCTCATGCGTTGTATCAACCCAATAATAATCAGGAAAAATAAAACCACGCTGATTATCAAAAGAGTCTGCCGCTGCAAAGCATTTTTATTTTTTGCATTCAGCAAAGCAATCTTCGATTCCCTGTGTTTTATTTCGTAATACGATTTAATTGACGACATTAGGCTGGAGCGGAAATTCATTTCATCTTCGCTCAATAAATCAATCAGTTTTCCCTGAAGTTCAACAACCTTGCCTTCATTTCCAACCAGTTTTTCATATTTAATCCAGTCTGGATAAAGAACACGTGTTTTCAGCACGAGGATATGATATTGTATTTCTTCAGCTTTTTCAGCAGCTTTCTGGTATAATTCATCCAGGTTTGAAAATCCCAATTGGTTTAAATAAGGGAGGAATGCCTTAAAATTTGAAGGCGATTTGGTGTATTCCTTATATAATATATCTCCAATCCTGAGTAGCATCAGTACAGGGTAAACTTCAAAAACATCGCCACGCCAGGGTATGTTGGGCGATTCGTAAATTTTATATTGTTTTACCATGAATTGAAGCAAAGAATCGGTGGAAACAACTGAAGAAAGAGCAGCCTCAGGAACCATTTGCAGGCGCGGATAAACCGTTTGCCCTATATAGTCCGCAGCGGCCTTATTGAAAAGTACAGTATTTTCATTGATTAATAAATCCCAGGTATGCCAGTCACCTCGCGAACCATATACGAAACCTTTGAAATCCATTAATCGAAGGGCAGCAAAGCGCGCATCTTCCAGATATGATGAATTATTCATAACCAGGCTGTCATTTGGTGCATATTTTTTATCCCAATTGATGTCAGCGGTAAGTGTATCGTACAAGGCAAGGGCATCATTCACTTCACCCCAGTCGTTGTACAAAAAGAAGAGATGTGTATAGAGGAATTCCTTTTGGTTGTTGTATCCCAAAATGACTTTGCTGCGTTGAAAGTGGTCCATGATGATATTCATGAAATAAAACAAAGTATCCACTTCCGCCTGGTCGAGCTTTTGGTTGTGGTAAGCAAAATAGTGCCCAACATAGTGCGCAGCCTGTGCAGTGTCGTTCATTTCATTCAGGCTCAGCCTGATAAGCCTTTTAACTGATTGCAGATAGGCTGCTGGCATTTCGTTTTCCTGGTAAACGTACAACGCAGCGTGTAAAATTTTACTCGCCTGGGTATATAAACCGTGTGACACTGAGAAATCGAATGCCTCCAAATTTTTCTCTGGAGCCACCACAGTTCCTTGTTCGCCACTTTTTAATACATCAGAAATAAAATTGACGTAATACAATATCGCCCGAGTATCTTCCGAATCATCATCCGCATACAACTTTATTGAATCGAGTGAAGCTGGAGAAACCCTAAATTTCATACCGGTTTCCACAAACTTATCCATCTTTTCATTGAGGGTGAAAGCATCATTATTCAAAATAATTATCATCGAATCCAATTCCGGGCTTTGGGCTTTCATGAACGATGCATGCCAAAAAAACAGCAGATAAAGTATGAAAATTGTTTTCTTTAAAAATAGAGAAGGGTCAGTTTTGGTAACTTTTTGATTCATCTGAGTAAAAGCTGAGTTAGACAAATAGCCGGAAAAAGAGTTTAAAAATAGTATTTTATATTTAAAATGAAATGCAAGATGAGCATGATTGGATACTCCGCCTTCATAATTCCTAATGAATAA
>DATCTB010000119.1:0-9188 GCA_036568185.1 Bacteroidales bacterium
AAAAACGATACAGCTTTTTTTGCGGTTGAAGGAACGGGGAAAGATTATGTGTTGAAGGGAAAACCAAAAATTACCGTCACTGGAAATGTTTCTTTCGGAATTCGAACGATTGATTTAATGAGCGATATTCCTAATAAAAACGGGGTTTTTCAGATTGAACTGGAAATGGATGGCCAGGAACTTTTTGACATAACTATGGATAAGCTTTCTTTTTCTACCAGCCGATATATCAACAGTTTGATCGATTATAATTATTATCAAAAAGCTGAACGAAGGGTTGTGAGGACGCAGGTTGATCCAAATAATAAGTTGTTTAATTACAAAAAAGTAAAAAACCAGGGTGTTGTTTATTTTTATGATGAAATGATGCACCGCTTTGTTTTCAGGGTAAAAGATGCTTACGATAATACCTCTGAACTAAAATTTGATGTTGTTTCAATTGTACCTGAATCGAAACCAGTTTCAATAGCAAAAGCAAAAAGCGAAAACACTGAATTTTTTGAGTTTGATGAAGATAACTATTTCGCAAAAAATGGAATCTTTTTGAATTTTCCTGAAGATGCGTTTTACAGGTCATTTTGGTTTCAGTTTAAAGAAGTAAAAACGGACAGCACCAAATTTTCACCAGTTTACCAGGTTCATAATAAATTTACTCCTGTTCAGAAATCATTTACTGTTGAAATTTTACCAGCGAATTATCCGCAAAAGTTGAAGCAGAAACTCTTTATTGCTTTTTCTCCTGAAGCAAAAAATTATTCTTACCTGGGTTCAGAGTGGAACGGACAAAAACTTGCAGCCAATTCAAGACAGCTTGGTTACTTTACTGTTTTGGCTGATACTATTGCACCAACGATAAGCCCGGTTAATATTTCGAACAATAAAAATATAACAGCGCAGAATTCAATAAAAATTACCATAAAGGATAAGCAAACTGGAATTAAAAAGTACCGCGGCACTTTGAACGGAAAATGGATACTAATGGAGTACGATGCAAAAAATAATTTGCTCACCTACGACTATGATGACCGTTTGATAAAAGGAGAGAATTTATTTAAAATTGTTGTAAGTGATCAGCTTGATAATGAATCGGTGTACCAGGCCAAACTTACATACTAGAGTTTGAACCAGTTGGCAGTCATGCGCTCTTTGCGGCTTGCACATTGGTCTTTGATAATTTTAAAATTTAGCTCATCATCCTGAAAAGTAAATTGATAATGTCCTTCCACATCGATGCATACTTTTTTGCCGCCAGTATTGTAAAAGGTGACGATGGTGTTTTCAAGAGCAATTTTTCCGGTTATTTTCTCAGGTGAATCTACTGACGGCAAATCGAGTGCAAAATTAAGGCCGGTAAATGTGAGGATTGAGCCATCGTACATACTTACCCAGCTTCCTTCGAGCGCTGTTTTTTCAACGGTTTTAGTGGCTTTTTCATCATCAGCAGCTTTCACAGGTTCAGTTGCGGTTTCTGTCTTTTCATCGCTTTTTGCCCACTCAACTATGTTTGGGTTTTCATTGTTTGTCAGATAATATCCTATTCCCATTGATATCAAGGCAATTAAAATGATAACCAGGACAAAAATCAACCAGGGGCTGAATTTGGTTTTTTTCTTCTTTTTTGGTTTGCTTTTGGAGATAGCCATTTTGCTTTCTTTTTTGCTAAAATAGAAAAGAAATGAACTGAGGGCTTAAGTTTGGATACTATTTTTTTCTTATAGAAGTAAGCTAAATTTCTATCTTTGCGCCATGCAAGAAACCATTTTAATCCTCGATTTCGGTTCGCAATATACACAGCTTATCGCCCGCAGGGTGAGGGAGTTAAATGTGTATTGCGAGATTCATCCATTCAATAAAATTCCTGAAATAAATAAATATATAAAAGGTGTTATCCTTTCAGGAAGTCCTTTTTCAGTGAGGGACAATTCAGCACCGATTCCTGATTTATCAAAAATTCAAGGAAAGATTCCTTTACTCGGAGTTTGTTATGGTGCACAGTTTATGGCCCAGAATGGCGGGGGAGTGGTGGCCGCTTCGCAACACCGTGAGTATGGAAGGGCAAACCTGGGTTTTATTGACCAATCATGTGCTTTGATGCAAGGCCTTTCGGCCAACAGCCAGGTGTGGATGTCGCATGCCGATACAATTCTTAAAATTCCCGAGAATTTTGTAAAGACTGCCAGCACCAAAACGGTTGATTTAGCAGGTTTCAGAATAGAAAATGAAGAATCTTATGGAATTCAGTTCCACCCCGAAGTTTACCATTCAGTGGAAGGGGCGAAGTTGCTATTTAATTTCGTGGTAACAATTTGTGGTTGTAAACAAACATGGACACCCGATTCTTTTATTGAAACAACAATTAAATCATTGCGAAACCAATTGCAAAATGACAAAGTTGTTTTGGGTTTGTCGGGGGGAGTTGATTCATCAGTTGCTGCTGAACTTTTG
Source organism: Bacteroidales bacterium (assembly GCA_036568185.1). Lineage (GTDB taxonomy): Bacteria > Bacteroidota > Bacteroidia > Bacteroidales > F082 > DATCTB01. The sequence goes on from DATCTB010000119.1 coordinate 2,446, forward strand.
CACAAAGCCATTGGCAAAAACCTGTATTGCATTTTTGTTGACAATGGCTTGCTTCGGAAAAACGAATTTGAGGATGTTCTTCATTCCTACAAAGACTTAGGCCTGAACGTGAAGGGAGTAAACGCCTCCGATCGCTTCCTGGATGCCTTAAAAGGTGTTGAAGACCCCGAAGCGAAAAGAAAAATTATTGGCAATACTTTTATTGATGTGTTCGACCATGAGGCCCACCTGCTTGAAGACGTAAAATGGCTTGCGCAGGGAACCATTTACCCTGATGTGATTGAATCAGTTTCTGTAAACGGACCTTCGGCAACAATCAAGTCGCACCACAACGTTGGCGGATTGCCTGATTTTATGAAATTGAAAGTGGTTGAACCGCTGAATACATTGTTTAAGGATGAAGTTAGAAAAATTGGCCGTGCACTCAAAATGCCTTCACTCATTCTCGACCGACACCCTTTTCCGGGGCCTGGTTTGGGAATTCGGGTAATTGGCGATGTTACGCGTGAGCGAATTAAAGTTTTGCAGGAAGTTGATGCCATTTTTATAAACGGTTTGAAAGAATACAATTTGTATAACGAAGTTTGGCAGGCTTTTGCGGTTCTTTTGCCGGTGCAGTCAGTTGGTGTGATGGGCGATGAAAGGACTTACGAGAACGTTATAGCCTTGCGTGCAGTGGGTTCAACCGATGGGATGACTGCCGATTGGTCGCACTTGCCTTACGAATTCCTGGGAAAAATTTCCAACGAAATTATTAATCGTGTAAAAGGCGTTAACCGGGTGGTTTATGATATCAGCTCAAAACCACCTGCAACTATTGAATGGGAATAAGTTTTGAAACTTTACAACAATCTAAAGCGCTGTTTTTGCGTTTCATGTATATTTGAATCCATTTTCCAATAAAACCTCTGAATTTGAAACAATTCTTTTTAATTACCGGTCTGTTCTTTTTAATTCTAACAAGCTTTTCGCAAACTGAATTTGTAAAACACAAAGTGAAAAGCAAGGAGACTTTGTACAGTATTTCAAGGGATTATGGGGTTACTGTGAATGCCTTGTTGAAAGCCAACCCCGGTCTGGATGCGAGAATTAAAGTTGACCAGGTAATTCTTATTCCAAAAATTGAAAATGAAAAGGACTTTGTTGTTTTCCATGTTACATCGAAAACCAATTTGCGGAAAGTTGCCAATTTATATAATGTGCCGGTCGGTTTACTTGAAGACGAAAACCCCGATTTGGAATACAGGCTTTACCCGGGTCAAAAAGTAAGGGTTCCGGTTGGAAAAAAAATATTTGTTGTTGAAGAGAAAGTTGATGTAAACGAGGAAATTGCAGCCGAGCCGGAACCGAAGAAGGAAGCTGAAACAAGTATTTTCAGGGAAAAGTGCGATACCGATAATCCAAATACGCGCAAAACATTTAAAGTCGCATTGATGGTACCGCTCTACCTGGAACAAGCTGACAGCCTGCATAAGGAATTATTTCTGAAAACAGAAAACGATGATTTTATGCCTTTCCGTTTTTTGGGCTTTTATGAAGGAGCTTTGATGGCAGCCGATTCGTTGAAGAAACTGGGAATGAACATAAAATTGTATGTGTACGATGTAGATGACAATGCCTCGAAAACAGCAAGCCTGCTTCGAAAACCTGAATTGAGGGACATGGACTTGATTATTGGGCCGTTTCTCAACAAAAGTTTCGACCAGGTGGCACGTTTTGCTGGAAACTACAAAATTCCGATAGTCAACCCATTAAGCTTTCGCGATGAAATCATTACCAATTATAATTCTGTAATAAAAGTAAAACCAAAGAACAGCTACCAGAATCAACTTGTAGCTGATTTGATAAAAAGAGATTTTTCTGATGCCCGGGTTTTCCTTATTAAACAATCAGCTTACCAGGATGCCGGTGAGTTGCAGCTACTTCAGGAAACTTTGGAAAGTTCAATTCCTCAGATTTATAAAATTCCAAACAGGAAAATCACTAACCTGGCAAATCAAATTTCAAGCAAGCGAAAAATTACTCATCTGTCATCGCTTAAATTGGAAGGGGTTAGTCTAAACATGGCTTCCATTGAAAGCAGACTTTCTGATAGTACAATTTTTGAAAATAAACTGCTGACTATTAATTATAGCGAAGACAACCTTCAAAATTTCAAGAAAAACGCTTCTGTAATTAGAAATTCGTTGGTAATCATTTATGGTGATAATAAATCGTTTGTGATGGAAGTGATGAATCGACTGAACGAAGTGCGCGACACTTTTAATATCAGGTTAATCGGTTTGCCCAACTGGGAACGTTTCACCAACCTGGATAACAACCAGTGTAACGACATGAACCTGATTTATTTATCGTCATCGTTCACTGATTATGAACTGCCAGAAGTTGAACAGTTTAATTACAACTTCAGACAGCAATATGCCACCGAACCAGGCGAATATGCTTTTAGCGGCTTTGATGTTACCTACTTTTTCCTTTATGCTTTGTTTCATTTCGACAGGCGTTTTACTGATTGCCTTGAAGATTTGGAAATGAAGCTTTATCAAAGTTCTTACCAGTTCAAACGGGTTGGGGATTCTGATAATTTTGAGAATTCATTCTGGAACATCCTTGAATACAACCAGTTCCGGCTTGAAGAAGTACCAGACCCCTCCTTTTCAAACTAAATTTTTTTCAGTGAAATTCAATTTCATAAAATTCGTATTCTTTATTGCTGTTGCATTACTTTTTGCTTCCTGTAATACAGAAACAAAAGAATCTTATTGGGAAAATGGAAGCCAGAAATCATCACTGAAATACAAAAATGACAAGCTAAACGGACCGTCTGTTTGGTATTATGAAAATGGAAATAAAGAACAGGAAGTTTATTACTTGAATAATAAGCTACATGGTGTGCAAAAAAGATGGCACCAGAACGGGAGGCTCGAAAGCGAATCAACCTATGAAGATGGATTGTTGCAAGGGCAATCACTTATCTACGACCAGGAAGGAAATTTGCAGGTTAAAGAATACTATGTAAACGATACGCTTGATGGCGCTTATTTGCAGTATTACCCTAACAATACAGTTCAAATTGAGGGCGCCTACAGCAAAGGAATGTTTACAGGCCGTTGGGTGTATTATGATTTATATGGAAAAGTGGTTGGAATTGGAAATTTTGAAAACGGAATCGGACTTCAAAAGGCATGGTGGCCTAATGGAAACCTGAAAAGGGAAATATATTACCAAAATAACTTGAAGCATGGCGAAGAAAAGTGGTATGATGAAGAAGGTGTTCTTGAAAAAATAAATATCTATGAAAATGGAATTTTGCTGAATTAAATGGGCAATTATGACTTCTTTTTCAGGAATTCCGAAGGATAATAGAATCTTTATTTAGACCTAGTATAAAATTTGCTATTTTTATAAAATCTGCTAAACATGATATAATTAAATCTAATTTTGCGCTGTTATTTTTTTAACAATATTGTTTTTTTAGCGTAAACCTTACAAATATTAATAAAACTAATTTTTAAGAGCATGGACCTTCAAAGAATTATGAACGACCTGGAAAAAAAACATCCGGGTGAACTTGAGTATCTGCAAGCAGTGCGCGAAGTGCTGGAATCTATTGAAGATGTAATGAAAGAAAACCCGCATTTTGAGTCTGCCGGAATTATTGAACGCATTGTTGAGCCCGACCGCATTTTGACTTTCAAAGTGCCATGGTTGGACGATCAGGGCAAAGTTCATGTGAACCTGGGATACAGGATTCAATTTAATAATGCTATTGGCCCTTACAAAGGCGGGCTGCGTTTTCACCCAAGTGTGAATTTAAGTATTTTAAAATTTTTAGGATTTGAACAAATTTTCAAAAATGCTTTAACAACCTTGCCAATGGGTGGGGGTAAAGGCGGTTCAGATTTCAATCCAAAAGGAAAATCCGACCACGAAATCATGCGTTTTTGCCAGGCATTTATGCTGCAATTGTGGAGATTAATTGGCCCTGAAACAGATGTTCCTGCTGGTGATATTGGCGTTGGTGGTAAAGAAATAGGATATATGTACGGAATGTACAAAAAACTTCAGGGTGAACACACTGGCGTTCTGACCGGAAAAGGAATTGGTTGGGGAGGCAGTTTGATAAGGCCTGAAGCTACCGGTTTTGGTACCGTTTATTTTGCACAGGAAATGTTGGCCACAAAAGGCGACACTTTTAAAGGAAAAACTGTTGCAATTTCTGGTTTTGGAAACGTAGCCTGGGGTGCAACAATCAAGGTAAATGATCTGGGTGGCAAAGTAGTTACTATTTCTGGCCCCGATGGATATATATATGATGCAGATGGAATTTCAGGTGAGAAAATTGAGTATTTGCTTGAATTGAGAGCTTCAAATCAGGACATTGTTGCACCTTATGCTGATGAGTTTCCAGGTGCTAAATTTTTCCCAAATAAACGTCCTTGGGAAGTAAAATGTGATGTGGCTTTGCCATGCGCTACCCAAAATGAATTAGATGCGAAAGATGCTCAAATGCTTGTAAATAACGGGTGCAAGTGTGTTGCTGAAGGAGCTAACATGCCATCGACGCCTGAAGCTGTTCATATTTTACAGAACAATAGCATTCTATTCGGGCCTGCGAAGGCGGTAAATGCTGGTGGTGTTGCCACTTCAGGACTTGAAATGACCCAGAATTCAATGAAAATTGCCTGGACACGGGAAGAAGTGGATGAAAAACTTCACCATATTATGAAAAGCATTCATGAATCATGTGTGAAACATGGCACAAAAAGCGATGGAACAGTTGATTACGTGAAAGGCGCAAATGTTGCTGGCTTCCTGAAAGTTGCCAACGCAATGCTCGACCTTGGCATTATTTAATTTTTAGATTTTACTTTACCTGCAGCCCTGGCTTTTATCTGCCAGGGCTGTTTTTTTTAAATTCTACCTAAATGAATCGTGAAGATATTTTTTGTTTTAAAATGAACAGTAGCGCTTGACTTATGTCTTTTAATAAACTTTTTTCACAAACTATTTTGATTTAAAAATAAATAAGCTATTTTTGCACTCCCAAAATTCAAGAGATAATTATCATGACAAAAAGAACATTTCAACCATCGCAAAGGAAAAGAAGAAACAAACACGGATTTCTTGAAAGAATGGCAACAGCCAACGGCCGAAACGTTATTAAAAGAAGAAGAGAAAAAGGGCGGAAGAAACTGACTGTTTCTGACGAACGCAAGTAATTAATTCCCGGCTCAGTTGCCGTTGGAAGTAAAATATAAACCAGGGAGGTGTGCAGGCATACCTCCTTTTTTTGTTTACCCAAATCAGGTTCAGTAAAAAGCAATAAATTCGCAGGTGAAAAATTAATTCGTAAATGAGTACATTTCTTTGGGTCATATTTATTTTTATTGGCTTCTATTACGGCTTCAAACTTTTTCTTCGCTATATTTTGCCCTGGCTGCTTGCCCGTTTTATCAGGAAACAACAGGAAAAATTCACCAATATGAACCAGGGCAGCCCATCGCAGGATGAAATTCGGGTAAACACCAATAAGAAGAAGAGCAGTAAAAAAGACGATGGCTCATTTGGAGAGTATGTTGATTTTGAAGAAATAGACGATAAACCCTGAACTTGATGTAAAATTTTATTTTCAAAAACCTGAAATAAGAATTAGATGAATAAAAACTTTTTCAAGAATGCAACACCTTATCTGATTGCAATATTAGTATTCATTGTAATAACTATGGTGTATTTTTCTCCTTTGCTGGAAGGAAAAAAACTCAAACAACACGACATTGCCATGTTTAAGGGTATGTCAAAAGAAATCAGCGATTTCAGGGATAAAACAGGTGAAGAAGCGCTATGGACCAATTCCATGTTTGGCGGAATGCCTGCATGGCAAATTTCGGTTCAATACAACGGCAACCTTGTAAGATATATTGACAAAATTCTGACACTTGGCTTGCCTTCGCCTGCCAATTTTGTTTTCCTCTATTTCCTTGGGTTTTTCGTTTTACTTCTGGTGCTTCGGGTCAATCCATGGGTAAGTTTGGTTGGGGCGATTGCTTATGCGCTCTCATCTTATTTTTTCATTATTCTGGGTGCGGGGCATACTTCCAAGGCGCATGCTATTGCTTATATGGCACCGGTTTTGGCTGGAATTATCCTGACATTCCGGGGAAAGTATTTACCCGGTGCAGTTTTAACTGCCCTTGCACTGGCTCTTGAAATCAAAGCTGGCCACCTGCAGATTACCTATTACTTGCTGCTGATTGTTGTGCTATATGGTTTGTATCAATTGATTTGTTCAATCCAGGAAAAGAAAATGGCTCATTTTCTGAAAGTGATGGGATTGTTGTTACTTGCTGCTTTGCTGGCAGCTTCCACACATTTTACTAACCTCTGGGCTACCTATGATTACGGAAAAGACACCATGCGAGGGAAGCCGGAATTAACAAAGGAAGCCGCTATAAAATCCAACGGCCTCGACAGGGATTATATCACCAACTGGAGTTACGGAATTGGCGAAAGCTGGTCATTAATGATTCCCAATGCCAAAGGCGGTGGCTCGGCAATGATAGGGAAATCAAAAGCCATTGAAGCTGCTGACCCTGCTTATAGAAGCGCAATTGAAGGACAGAATGCTTATTGGGGCGACCAGCCGGGAACTTCAGGGCCGGTTTATGTAGGCGTTATCGTTGTCTTTCTCTTCGTGCTGGGAATGTTTATTTTGAAAAGTAAAATAAAATGGGTGCTGTTGG
>DATCTB010000120.1:0-2807 GCA_036568185.1 Bacteroidales bacterium
TCGGGATATGGGAAAGCATTTGCTGTTCCCTCTACATATCCATCCGGAGCTGTAATTTCCTTAGTTTCCCTATTCGTTTCTTTTTGGCAGGAATAAACCATTAGCCAAACAATAAATATTGCTGAAATCTTTAGGTAGAAAAAAAGTGTTTTTTCCATGGGTTTTTGTGTTAGCAGGTTAATAAAAGAAAATAACTTCTATAAAATAATGACAAATGTAAGCAATAAGTTTCGAAAAAAGCAAATTATTCATACATTTGATTCTAAAAATCAAATTAATAACATGCTAATTTTCAAAGCATCTAGATGAAAAGCCTCATCTGGATTGACGCTTAATAAAAGCAGAAATTGCTAACTGAAATATTTAAATTTCAAACTTGAAAATGGAAGAAAAAGGAAAAATATACTCCCTAGAACTGCCAAAAAACAATCTTATTTAGCGAAAAAACTAATTGCCTGGCCCCCGCCCGGCGCTAGGATTATATTATAAGCATCCCCTTTTCTAAATTCTGTTTGTTCAATTGTAAATGCAACAGGATTTGCTTTCCAATCCGCATCATCGGCATCGGAATAAATTGTTGCAGAGTAAGTTTTTCCTTCATCAAGAAAATCAAGGGGAATATTCAATGAGCGTGGTTTTTCATTTGTAATACTTCCCAAAAACCAATTATCTGAATTTCTATCTTTTCTAACCACAGTCAAATAATCACCAATTTCGCCATTCAGCACTTTTGTTTCTTCCCAGGTAACCGGTACATCACGAATAAACTGGAAAGCCGGGTGCCCTAAATAATTTTCAGGCAAATCAGCCGCCATCTGTACCGGGCTGTTTAGCACAACATACAGGGCAAGTTGCTTGCAAAGAGTTGTACTTACGCGGTTTTCAGGCTTATAACTTTCTTGGCTTTGGTATGTAAATACTCCATCTTTTGGAGAATCGCCTTTTCCTGTTAGTTTTTTCAACTCAACATTAAAAACTCCAGGAGTATAATCCATAGGCCCACCCAGCATGACAGTAAAAGGAAGAATTTCCAGGTGTTCGGGTGGGTTGCCATTGCTCCAGGCATCAAATTCCTGGCCGCGGAAAACTTCCCTCGACAGAAAATTTGGCCATGTACGCCTAATGCCGGTAGCTTTCACAGTTTCGTGGGCAACAACTGAAATCTGGTATTTCGCTGCTGTTTCAACAACCCGTTGAAAATGCTCTACCATCCATTGCCCATGGTGGTAATAGCCTTTTGGAATTATCGTACCTACATACCCTGTTTTAACCACCGGAATACCTTTGGACTGATAAAATTTCATAGCCGTGTCAAGCTGCTTGTTATAACCTTCAACATCCGAAGATGTTTCGTTATGGCCAATGATGAAAATTCCTTTGCTTTTAGCGTAAGCAACGACCTCATCAATATTAAAATCGGGATAGGGGGTTACCCAATCAAAAATCCCGCTGCGGTCATCGCCAACCCAGTTTTCCCAACCGGTGTTCCAACCTTCAACCAACACAGCATTTAAATTATTCGCGGCAGCAAAATCAATATATTTTTTCGCGTTGGCCGTTGTTGCGCCGTGCTTGCCACCGGCAAATCCCCAGGAGCTTTTACCTACATGCATTTCCCACCATATACCCACATATTTGGCAGGTTTTATCCAATCGGCACCTTTGAGTTTGTTTGGATCATTCAGGTTAACAATCAAATTCGATTCAATTAAACCTCCCGGTGTTTCGGCCAACTGAACAGTTCTCCAGGGTGTTACAAAAGGCGTTTTTGTTTTCACTTTCGAACCATCTTCCCAGGCAACAAGCGCACTGCTGAGGGTCAGCGTTTTTTTGTCAGCATGCAGCGTCATGCTGGCATAATTCGTTAGGTTGGCTTCGTGGATGCTCATGTAGCAATTGTTGTCAACCATCATTGTAAAAGGCGTATTCACTGCATCAGGGTCAGGAATGTAGGATTGGGCCAGGTATTTATCGTTGCGCTTGCTTCCTGCATCAATTTCGCTGATTTGGCTTTTTGTATAAAGGTGTTCATATATTTCCCAATCGCCCGGAATCCACCACGAAGTATGGTCGCCTGTAAGTTTGAATTGCGTTAGTTCTTCCTGGATAACAACTTCATTCATTGCTGCCTGTTCAGGAAATTCGTACCTGAAACCAAGCCCATCGTCATAAACTTTAAAGACGATTGAAAAAACCCGGTTTGGCGCTTTTGTTTCTTTCAGTTTCACTGAAAATTCATTGTAATGATTCTTGACCTCGCGCTGCTCGCCCCAAGGCATTTCCCAGGTTTGGCTGAATGTGTTTGTATTTGTGTCAACAATTTGCAGGCCTTCCTGCAAAAAGCCGGTTTCTTGAAATTCAAATCCTAAAAACGATGTATCAATCACTTTTTTTCCATTGAACGAAAACAGGTATGCCGGCTTTCCTGTTTCGGTTAAAACGAAGGCTAATTCAGTTTTCCCGGCAGGTGATTTAATTGAATATTTTTTTTCAGAAACTGAGTTGCATCCAAACATAATAAGTACGCTTATAATAACATGAAAACTGGTGTTTTTCATAGTAGTTTACTTTAAATAATTACTGAACGAAAGTACTAAAAAGAAACAATTCTATTAAAACAAAAAGCCCATCAAAAGACAGGCTTTAGAATAATTATTTAAAAAAAATTAATTGTTTCCGAGCACGAAAACCAAGCCTCCGTTAAAATCGCCCTGAACAAAAGAAGAATAGGTATCAATTGTTAAGCCACCGCCTGAGCCACCAGTGCCAAATCCATAATAAGCGCTTGTACCGCCCCACATCATGGG
>DATCTB010000121.1:0-3181 GCA_036568185.1 Bacteroidales bacterium
CCATTCCAGCCTTCTTCGGGGTTAGAAGTTTCGAAAATAAGTTGCCCCCAGCGATTGTAAATCTGGAAGAGGTATTGAGTTCCTGTAAAGTATTGATAAACCGGTTTGTATTCGGCTGAGTTTCCTCCCGGCCTGAAAGCATTGGGCATGTATAAAGAACTTTCTTCGGCAAGATAAATGCGGTTTGAATTACTTGCTTCACGGTAGCTTGAATTTCCAGAATTTTGCTTTGCCTGTACCCAATAGCCAAACACACCGCTAGTATTGTCAATGGAGGCAATATCATCCTGGTAAGTAAGTGTTGTTGGGCTAACAGAATCAAAAGGAAGGGTTGGAATTTCGTCGCCTACAATACGGAAAATATAATACTTTTCTATTCCTTCTTCCCAGCCATTAAAAGCAGTCCAGTCGAGTTGGTTAAGATCTGCTGCCGGTTGACTTCCGCTAAGCTTGATTGTTGTTACTTGGTTCGATTCGAGCGCATTATTTCCACAACTGTCAACAACGATTATGTAATAATTGTAATAGGCAGTTGCTGCATCGGCAGATTCATCCGTATATACAAGCGGAAAACCTGTCAACTCAGACCTGGAAATTGAAGCAATAAGTTTGGGTGTTGGGTCAGTTTCGCTGGAACTCCATATTTCCCAGGTGCATGTGTTTACCAGCGTATCCACGTCAATTGTCAACTCAACTTCATTGGAAGCTAAAACAGAAGCATTGGCTAAATACACAAATTGAGGTTCCTGGTAAGAATATGTTGTTACGGATAATTGACATGAAGTGGAACTTTTACCTCCAAAAACAGCCTGCACGAAATAATTGTAATTCGAGCCACCAAGCAGTCCGGAATGGACAAAAGACAATTGGTCAGGAGCTACAAAACCAGCCTGGGAAAAGGGGGAGCCATCCACACTACAGTAAATTTTATAGCCTTCCAGCGAAGGCTGTGCATTGATATAAGGCGACCAGGTAACCGTATTGCTCATGGAACAAACATCAAATACCACATCTTCAATCAATATGGTATTTAATGGTTCGGAAAAAGTGCCCGGACTTTTGTTGCCGCAACTGTCGAAAGCCGCAATAGCGTAGGTAAACACATTTTCGCAAGGGTCAACCGACGCATCGGTGTAAAAAACAGAATTATATCCGTCAATTCGCTGAATTTCAATCCACGCAGCATTTTCGAGACGGTAAATTATGTAACCTTCAACGTCAGTGTCCGCTGCCGGTTGCCAACCCAGGACAGCTTCGCCCAGGTTATTGATGCTGACAGAATCAAAATCAGGTTTCAAGGGATAAATGGCATCTTTGAAAATGGCTCCGGAAATATTTGAAACAGATTTGCAGCCCGAACTGTTTTCCATTTCAATACGAAAGCTAATAGAATCGAGGCAGACAATCACATCCAAAGTTTCAGTAAGCGAAGTAGTTGTTGCTCTTTCAAACCAGTTCCCGATAGGGTATTCTTCAAAAATTTTATAAATACCTGAAGAACCACCAGGCGAAGGATTGCTCAATGCATTCCAGAAAAGATCGGCCTGGTTATAAAGCGGTGCATTGTTGTCGAGTTGGAGAAAAATAGACTGCAAAGTATCAGAGTTTGCCTCACCTACGGCATAGATCACTTTCACGAAATAGTAACGCGAAGCCAGGTTGGCATTGGTGTTCAGGTCATCATAATGATTAGTGAGCGGGGTATTTATTTCATCAATTTTTGTAAATGAAATTCCATTGGGCGAATAATAAATTTCATACTTGTCGAATCCGGTTGAATTGGATGGAGGTGTCCACCAAATAGTTACTGAACCATCTGCAAGCACTTCAACACAATTCAGCTGAGCTGGTTCTTGCCCAATAAGATACAATGGTAACACCAGCAGGAAGATAAAACTATTTAATATCCTTTTTAGCAAATCTCAAAATATTGTACGTAATAAAAACCCTATGAACCATAACTTCCAACCACAAGTTGAATCATATCTTCCGGATTGAGATAAGTTTGTGCCGTTTCAATCAACTGGATTGCATCAACTTGCATAATACTGTCGAGGCTTTTTTTGTAATAATCAAATCCCAAACCAAAATCTTTTACTGCCTTAAACCTGTCGGCAAGGGCGAATGGGCCGTCAAAATTGCGCAGGAAGGTTCCGTAAATATAGTTTTTCACAAGGTCCAATTCTTTTTCACCCACTTTTTCATTTCTCAGCAATTCCATTTCTTTTATAATTTCAAACACTGCCTTTTCAGTATGTTTTGAATTTACTTCAGTAGAAACAGAAAAAAAACTGCCATACGTATAATTCAGAATATAAGAACTTACTCCATAGGTGAACCCTTTGTCTTCCCTCAGGTTCGACATCAGCCTCGAGCCAAAATATCCACCAAAAATCGTATTCAGCAAAATAAAACGGTCATAATCGGGATGCGTTTTATTAATAATTGGCCTGCCTATCCTGATGGCTGATTGCAATGAACCGGGCCTCTCAATATACTTTTCTTTTTCCGTGACCGGGACCGTAAATAAAATATTTTCTTCAAAAAAATGGTTCTTGTTCCATCCACTTCCAATATGCTTATTAACAAGGCTTATCACATCATCATCAATTTTTCCGCTAACAACCATATATGCCCTTTCAGGGATATAATATTTAGTAAAAAAATCGAGTAGGTCGTTTCTTTTAACCAGTTCAAAATCGTTTTCGTTCAAGATTTGTCCATAGGCGGAAGTTTCACCAAAAACCATTTTGACAAACTCGTTCATGGCCACGTACTTTACTTTTTCATTATTCACCAAAAACTCTTGTTTTTTCCGCTCAAGGTGAATCAATAATTCCTGCTCAGGAAAAGCAGGCATACTAAGCAGTTCACCCAGCAATGGCAACATTTCGTTCAGATGCTTCGTCAATGAATATAGCGAGAGCACGGCATTGTCAGCATTGATGTTCACTTCAAGGTAAGCGCCAAAAAAATCAAGTTTTTCGGCAATGAAAGCGGACGAAAGGTTGGTTGTGCCTTCCAAAAGTAATTTACCCGTGGAATTGGCTATCAATTTTTTATTCTGAAAAGCTGCCCCTGCCTGCACTGAAATATCAATGCGTGTAACATCTTCATTCCCTGCTCTAATTAAATATGCCTGCAAACCATTGTCAAGCAAGAGCATTTCAGGCTCACTCAC
>DATCTB010000122.1:0-2815 GCA_036568185.1 Bacteroidales bacterium
GAACAAAAGCCTCCCTGGAAACAGCAAAAGCCGAATATGCTCAGATTTATGATGCAGCTCAGAAAAAAGCAGCATCCCAAATGTCTGTTGAACAATACTTAAAAAAAGTTGACGTGCTTAAAGCCCAACTTGATGCTGATCAAGCAGCATTAAGAGCCAGCCTTCTTGCTTATGAGTCTGAGATTGGGGGACAGCCCACTGAAATTGCCGAGGCAGTTGCCAACCTTGAAAAAGCGAAATATAACCTGAAAGCGACAACTGTGGTGGCTCCGTCCAATGGTTTCGTTTCCTATTTACAGGTTTTTCCGGGAAATTACATCCAATTGAAGCAGCCTATTATGACCTTTGTCAACACCGATGAAAAATGGATTATGACCCAAATAACCCAATTTGGGATAAACCATATTCAAAAAGGAGACACCGCCGAAATTGCATTAATGATGTACCCGGGAAAGATTTTTCATGGTGTTGTGGATGAGATTTTTTGGAGTAACGGCAATGCCCAGGGACATATCAGCGGGCAACTGCCGCGGGACCAGGAAATAATTCCAGGGACGAATTTTATGGTTAAGCTAAAAATAATCGAAGATGAAAAATATCCGATTCGTTTTGGCGCGAGCGGAATCGCTGCAATTTATACCCGCGATGCAGCGGACATACTTATTGTTTTGAGGCGCCTGGAAATTCAAGCAGAAAGCTTCCTGTTTTATGTGTATAATCCGTTTGTTTAGATCAATTATTTTCATGAATTAAAATGAAATCCATGTCATTTATTATTGAAAAAAAATTCATGAATTACCACAGTTTGTTGTTTCTTGGTGTGGCGATCCTACTTTTTATTTCGGCTTGTAAACCGGTTGGTCCCGACTATATTGCACCATCGCCCGAGTTACCCGACGCATGGTCGCAGCAGTTGAAATTGAATCTTGAAAGCGGGCCGGTTTCAAATCTCGAATCATGGTGGCTGGTGTTTAACGATACTGTATTAAATGATATAATTTCTGAAGCAAAAAACAATAACGCCAATTTGCAAATTGCCTTTTCAAGGGTACTTGAAGCCAGGGCAGATTATTCGGGCGTGAAGGGCGATAAATTGCCCTATTCTGACGTGAATGTTGGTATTTCGGAATCGAAAATGAGCGACAACGGGACCTTCGCACAAATTGCCCCCTCCGGTGGGTTTAATCCTCAAAGCCTTTTTTCAACCGGCGTAAATGCAACTTGGGAAATTGATGTTTTTGGAAGGGTGCGGCGTTCAATTGAAGCAGCCGGGTACAAATACCAGCAAACCATCGAAGATTATTATGATGTGATGGTCATTTTGCTGGCTGATGTTGCAATGAATTTCCTGGAAGTGAGGGCGAACCAGCAAATGATTTTAAATGCTTTGCAAAATACAGAAGCGCAAACAAAATCGCTTGAACTGACGAAGGTAAGGTATAGTTCAGGGCTTTGCTCCTATCTTGATGTTGCACAAGCGCAGTATAATTTAGCCGAGACAAAATCATCCATTCCTGAATTTGAAATTCAGGAATATCTGGCTTTAGGAAGAATTGCCATTTTACTGGGAACATTTCGCGATAGCTTAAATCCTGGATTGCTGAACAACCATCCAATGCCAGTTCCTGACTCGATGGTTACGCTTGGAATTCCTGCAGATTTATTGCGTCAGCGGCCTGATATAAGAGCAAAAGAGCGTGCCATTGCCCGTGCAAATGCAGAAATTGGTGTTACCACTGCCGATTTGTATCCAACTTTTTCGCTGTCAGGTTTTCTTGGATTTGGTTCCAAATCGGTTACCAGCTTATTTACAATTCCGGGCCTTCAATGGGGAATTTCCCTTCCTGTGCAATGGGAAATATTCAACCGGAAAAGGATTAGGGCAAATATTGCCATCCGCGAATACCAGGCTGAGCAATTGCTTATTTCTTATGAAAATACTGTCCTGAAAGCCTATACCGAAGTTGATAATTCGATTTTTTCTTACAACAAACAAATTTTTAAAACCGAATTTTTAAAAGAAGCCGTTGAAGCAAATACCGAGGCTGTTTCGCTGGTTAACACCCAATATGAGAATGGTTTAACCGATTTTCAAAATGTGCTTGATACCGAACGCTCACTTTACCGTGCGCAAATCAAGCTGGTTGAGAGCCAGTCGAAAAAACTAATCGACCTTGTGTCTATTTACCAGTCGTTGGGTGGCGGATGGCCAGTTGTTCAGGATACCGCCCAATTCGTTATAAAATAGTTTATTATATTTTTTATTCCGGGAAAAAGAAACGATGGTTATTTTTATGCATTCTTCGATCAACTATATTTAAATTTGTGTTGTGCATACGATGTATTTTA
This sequence comes from Bacteroidales bacterium, assembly GCA_036568185.1. Lineage (GTDB taxonomy): Bacteria > Bacteroidota > Bacteroidia > Bacteroidales > F082 > DATCTB01. The sequence goes on from DATCTB010000122.1 coordinate 2,350, forward strand.
AACGAGTCATTAAATAAAAACAAATATTATGAAAAAAATTATTTTTAAAATTTCAGCCATTGCTATGTCCATTGCATTAATGGGAGTAGCAAACAGCTGCAAACAGCCGGAAACAGCCAAGCAGGAAAGTAAACCTGTAGTTGAAGAAACCAAGTACAAAATGACAACAGAAATTCCTGCTGGTATTGCAGTGCCCGATAAAATTGAATCGTCAATAGGTACATTGAACCTCAATTATGGTTATCCGGAAGAGGAAACAGTAAAGAAAATTTATGACAATCTGGACCGTTCACGCGCTCTGCAGGCTTACCTGTTAGGCTTCCCTATTGTTAACCAGGCTGGCATGCGAGCTACGCTGAATGAGTTTGGCCCATCGAATTACACCGATGTTATTTGGGAAGACCTTGTCGATTCAAAGACTGTGGAACTCACGGCCAACGACAATACCATTTACAGTTTTATCTGG
>DATCTB010000123.1:0-12062 GCA_036568185.1 Bacteroidales bacterium
GAAATCAGCGGGCAGATTACTTCCATTCATGTAAAAGAAGGTGATTATGTGAAAAAAGGCCAATTGCTGGCAAGGCTGAACAGCGATGTGCTTGAGAGCAATATTGATGAGTTGAAGACACAACTGGCACTCGCCGAAACCATGTATAAAAAACAGGCTGAGCTTTGGAACAAACAAATTGGCTCGGAGCGCCAGTATCTTGAATCGAAAGCCCAGTTTGAATCCCTGCAGAACCAGTTGAAAACACTCAACGCGCAATTCGAAAAGACTTTCCTGCGCTCGCCGATTAATGGATATATTGAAACTGTGAACCAGAAAGAAGGTGAATTTGCAATGCCTGGTATGGAGTTTATGCAAATTGTAAATTTGGATGAATTGTATATCACAGCAAAAATATCAGAAGCTTATCTGCCAGTAATAAGAAAAGGTGAAGAAGTGGAAATTACTTTTTCATCATATCCTGAAATACTTATAAAGGAACCCGTTTATAGGGTTGGAAATGTGATTAATTCGAATAACCGTACATTTATAGTTCAAGTTAAAGTACATAATAAATCAGGATTGCTGAAGCCCAATTTGCTAGCCAATATCCGCATCAACGATTACAATTCGGACAACAATATTGTTATTCCAACCATCCTCATTAAAGAAGATATGAGCGGTTCATTTGTATATGTTGCCGAACAGAACGATGGGCGATGGATTGCCAGAAAAAAATATATAAGCACCGGCCACTCATACCGCGATAAAACTGAAATTCTATCAGGACTTCAGGAAAATGAAGTGCTGATAACTGACGGCTACAACAAAGTTTCCAATGGTTCGGTTCTGGAAATTGTCGGGTAATTCTTTAAAAAAGTTCAAAAAAAACAGAACAACTAAATTTTAACAAATGGCAAACGATTTGAACCAAGAGCACAAAGGCGACAGGAATTTTTGGCTGACTACCTGGGCTATCAATAATAAATACACGGTTTACCTGATTACTGTAATTTCAATTCTTTTTGGTTTTTATTCTTATGTTTCTTTACCAAAAGAATTGTTTCCGGAAATCAATATTCCTACAATCATGGTGCAGACAATGTACCCGGGCAACCCACCTGTGGATATTGAAAACCTTATTTCCAGGCCACTTGAAAAAGAACTTGAATCTATAGATGGATTAAAGGATCTGACTTCGGTTTCAAGCCAGGATGTGTCGAACATATTCGTCGAGTTTCAAACAGATGTTGATATTAAAACTGCTTTGCAGGATGTGAAAGATGCAGTAGATAAAGCAAAACGCGACTTGCCTACTGATCTGCTCGATGACCCGATGGTTACGGATATTGATATGTCGGAGTTTCCTGTCATCTATGTTAACCTCTCTGGCGAATTCAGTATTTCTGAATTGAAAAAGTATGCTGAAGACCTGAAGAACGAGTTTGAAACTATCCCCGAAATTTCGAAAGTAAACATTACCGGCATTACTGAAAGGGAAGTGAAAATTAACCTCGATCCATTCAAAATGTCTGCAATGGAAGTAAGTTATACTGATATAGAAAATGCTGTGCAGGCTGAAAATATTTCACTTTCGGGCGGCGATGTTTTACTGGGAAATATAAGAAGAACTGTTCGTGTGATTGGCGAATATACCGATCCACTTAAGATGGAAAACATCATTGTTAAAAGTGAAAAAGGAAACATTGTTTATCTGCGCGATGTTGGCTCAGTTGAATATGGTTTTAAGGATCCCGACAGCTACGCGCAGTTGAACAAACAGCCTGTAGTGTCACTGCAAGTTGTTAAAAAGAGCGGTGAGAACTTGCTGTCTGCCATCGATAATGTATTTACAGTTTTAGATGAATCGCGTGAGAATCAATCTATCCCGCAAAGCCTAGTAATTACCATTACGAACGACCAGTCCGACATGGTGAAAATGCAGCTCAGCAACCTGGAAAACAGCATTATCATGGGGATTCTTTTTGTGGTTTTTGTTTTGTTCCTTTTCCTGGGCACACGAAACTCGCTTATTGTTGGATTTGCCATTCCAATGTCCATGTTTTTATCCTTCCTGGTTATTGGTGCAATGGACTTACGCATCAACATGATTGTACTGTTTTCTTTAATCCTGGCTTTAGGTATGCTGGTTGATAATGCCATTGTTGCTACCGAGAATATTTTCCGATACGTTGATCGGGGATATTCATTTAAAGAGGCGGCAAGGCAGGGCGTGGGCGAAATTGCCGTTCCAATTATAGCCTCAACCGCAACCACTTTGGCCGCATTTTTTCCTTTACTTTTTTGGAAAAGTATCGTTGGTGAATTCATGTCCTACATGCCCTTGACCTTAATAATCACCTTAACTTCTTCTTTATTGGTTGCATTAGTAATTGTCCCGGTCATTTTTGTTGATTTTTATAAACGGGGCGACAGCACCATTTTGCCAAAAAAGAAACGCAGCCTTACAATAGCTGGTATTATGCTTGTTCTTGCCTTGTTCTTCTATTTAATAAAAGTAAACTGGATAGGCACCTTGCTCATTATTTTTGCTCTTATCGGTTTGATGAACCTGGCTTTCCTGGCTCGTCTGGCAGTGTGGGTTCAGAATGTGGGACTGGTAAAACTTGAAGAAATATACAATACATTACTCAAGTTTGTACTTAAAAAATACAACGCAACCATACTGATTTTTCTAACTTTCATCTTGATGATCATCACCATGATATTTTATTTTGGAAGCGATCCGAAAGTTGAATTTTTCCCGTCAGGTGATCCAAAATTGATTAATGTTCTGGTTGAGATGCCAATAAGCACAGATATTGAAGCTACGGATTCTGTCATGCAAATTTTTCAGGAAATGGTGTTTGGTATCCTTGATCCGCACATGGATATTGTCGAGTCAGTATTAACAATTACAGGAAATGGCGCAATTGGTCAAAATGAAGGCTTCACTGGCCGGGGAGGAGGGCCGAACCGCGGATTAGTCACCATCAATTTTGTTGATTTCGAAGACAGGGGTGGCTTCAGTACATTGGAACTTAAAGATCAGCTTGAAGATAGCCTGGTTGGACTGTTCCCCGGAATTGTTGTTTCAGTTGAAAAGCAAGAAAAAGGACCACCTACCGGGAAACCTATAAATATGGAAGTTAGTGGTAAAGATTTCAAAACTCTATTGAGCTTAACAGATACCATTCGTTCTGTTATCAATAACAGGAATGTTGGTGGAATTGAAGGTTTAAAAATTGATCTTGATGTTGATAAACCTGAATTAATGATTAACATCGATCGTGATAAAGCGCGTCGGTTTGGTCTGTCAACCGGACAGATTGGTGATGCCATACGAACATCAGTTTTTGGTAAAGAAATTTCTGATTTCAAAGATGGCGAAGATGAATATAAAATAAGGATGAAACTGGACGATAAATACCGCTATAAAGTAGCTGATGTTATTAACCAGCGTATCACTTTCAGGAGTGCTTCAACCGGAAAAATAGTACAGGTTCCAATTTCTGCCGTAGCAGATTTTTCATATAGTTCAACTTATGGTTCAATTACCAGAATTGACAGAAACCGGGTAATAACCATTTATTCTAATGTACTGGAAGGTTTTAATGCCACTGAAATCAATAATGAGTTGAAAGAAATCATGAAAGATTTCAATATGCCCGCTGGATATAAATACAAATTTACCGGCGAGCAGGAAGAACAGGATGATTCAATGGCCTTCCTTGCCCAGGCTTTGTTGATTGCCATTTCGCTGATTGTAATCATTATGGTTGCACAATTTAATTCAATTGTGAAGCCGGTAATTATTATGATTACGGTTCTGTTATCAACTATCGGGGTTTTTGGTGGGCTGGCCACTTTTAAGATGGACTTTATTGTTATTATGACCGGAATTGGGATTGTGTCGCTGGCAGGTGTTGTTGTAAATAACGGAATTGTGCTTGTAGATTATATAGGTCTGTTAAAACTAAGAAAGAAAAAAGAACTGGGTCTGGAAGAAGATGAAAACCTGCCTATGGACCTGGCAATTGAATGTATAATTACAGCTGGAAGAACTCGTCTTCGTCCGGTATTGCTAACGGCTATTACCACTATTCTTGGGCTGTTGCCGCTTGCTTCAGGTTTCAATATCGATTTTATTGCCTTCTTTAACACTTTCAATCCACACATTTATTTTGGTGGAGATAATGCAGTATTCTGGTCGCCAATGAGCTGGACGGTTATATTCGGACTTAGCTTTGCTACTTTCCTCACACTGGTTGTTGTGCCGGCCATGTACCATGCTTTTTATTCTGTGAAAGTTTACTTTCAGGGAATTTTTAGAAAGAAGAAATTTGAATAGACTGGAAGACCGTAGAGGGTAAACAGAAAAAAAGCACGCGGACTAGCCGCGTGCTTTTTTTTATTCTACAGTAACAGATTTTGCAAGGTTTCGGGGCTGGTCAACATTACAACCACGAAGGATGGCAATATAATAAGCCAGTTTTTGCAAAGGAATGGAAGCTAAAATAGGCACCAACATTTCTTCGCATTCAGGAATTTCAATTACATAATCTGCTATTCCTTTCACAGTTTTATCACCTTTGGTAACAATAGCAATTACTTTGCCTTCTCTTGCCTTTACTTCCTGAATATTGCTGACTACTTTGTCGTAGATACCGTTGCTGGGAGCAATAAAAACTACGGGCATATTTTCGTCAATCAAAGCAATAGGGCCATGCTTCATTTCAGCAGCAGGATAGCCTTCGGCATGGATGTATGAAATTTCTTTAAGTTTCAAAGCACCTTCAAGGGCAACCGGGAAATTATATCCTCTTCCCAAATAAAGAAAATTACTTACATTTTTAAATTCCTCAGCAATCATCCTGATAACTTTGTCATTCTGCAAAGTTGTTTCAACTTTTTCAGGCAAATGCTCCAGTTCCAGCAGCAATTGCATAAAACGTGATTTGGGAATAGTACCCTTCAACTGAGCCAGGCGCAAGGCCAAAAGTGTAAGCAAAGTAACCTGGGCAGTGAAAGCCTTTGTTGAAGCAACGCCAATTTCGGGACCGGCATGAGTGTAGGATCCAGCATCCGTCGCCCGGGCAATGGAAGAGCCAACAACATTACAAATTCCTAAAATAGTTGCGCCTTTGCTTCGGGCCATTTCAATTGCTGCCAAAGTATCAGCCGTTTCGCCCGATTGCGAAATAGCGATTACCACATCCTTTTCGTCAATAATCGGGTTCCTGTATCTGAATTCAGAAGCATACTCCACCTCCACCGGAATGCGGGCCAAGTCTTCAATCAAATATTCTCCTACCAATCCGGCATGCCATGATGTACCGCAGGCAACAATGATAATTCTTTTGGCTTGAAGCAGCTTTTGCTCATAATCAATAATTCCTCCAAGTGAAACGGTTCCGAGTTGGGCATGCAGCCTTCCTCGCATGCTGTCCTTAATTGAACGAGGTTGCTCATAAATTTCCTTCAGCATGAAATGCTCATAGCCCCCTTTTTCAAGTTCATTCAGGTTCCATTCCAACTGCTGGATATAAGGCGTCATTTCCTTATTCTTAATGTTCCTTATCTTCATTTCCGCACCACGGGCCAAAACAACAACCTGCTCATCCTCGAGATAAACAACATTCTTTGTATATTCAATAATAGGTGTGGCATCAGATGCAACAAAAAAATCGTCTTCGCCAATTCCAATTACCAGCGGGCTTCCCTTGCGGGCAGCAACCAGGCGGTCGGGCTGGTCAGCAGAAATGATGACAATAGCATAAGCACCAATCACTTGATTAAGGGCAATCCTTACTGCTTCTTCAAGACTTACTTTTTCATTTAATTGAATATCTTCAATCAGGTTAATTAATACTTCAGTATCAGTATCTGAATTAAAAGTGTAGCCTCTTTTTTTGAGCTCTTCTTTCAGAGTGGCGTAATTTTCAATAATTCCATTGTGAATGATGGCCAGCTTAGTGGACTGCGAAAAATGAGGATGCGCATTTATCTGGTTGGGTTCGCCATGGGTTGCCCAACGTGTATGGGCTATTCCGATATTTCCCGATAGGTCTTTATCTTTAACAAACTCAACCAATTCTGATACTTTACCTTTTTCTTTGTAAACATTCAGTTTGGAGTTTAAAATAGCCACACCAGCGCTGTCATAACCGCGGTATTCCAATCGTTGTAAGCCTTTGATTAAGATAGGATAGGCTTCTCTGGGACCTATGTACGCAACAATTCCACACATGATTTTTGGGTTTAAGTAGTTTAGTTTTGTAGTCGTTAATCGAAAACAAAATTACAAATAAATAACTTTAGCAATTAAATTAATTAAAGATCGGTATAAATCATTTCGAGGCGTAGCCGCGAAAGAGTGTCATTTACAGGCTGATTGCCATTAAAGATAAATCGCTGAGGCTGTATGCTCGATCCATAAACATAAAGATACAATCCATAATCGGGTTTGGTTGGATTAAGGATGCGTTCCTGGATGTACTGCGTAATACGAAATTGATATTGGTTTACTGAGGATTTATATTGCCCTCCAAAATAATCACCAAATTGAAGGTTATCTTCCAATATTTGGTAGCTGCCGTCTTCTTTTATCCGTACAAGGATAACCTGAGCCGGTGCACCATTGTAGGGTGGATTTTCACTACCGCTCAATATAAGCTTGGCTTCATTTACTGCTACATTTTCCAGGTTACTCCATTCGCTTATGAATGGAAGTTTTATAACTGATTTCACTCCACCAATGCCCTGAATATAGAATTGCTGTGCTCCCAAAGCTTTATCTCCATCCACAACCTGTTGTTTGAATGAAGGACTGCCTGTTGAGAAATCATGTTCATACCTGTTAACCCTTGCAGCACCACTGGTAATCAGGAAATTATAATACAGATTACTTGTACTATCGTTATGATAGTGAATAATCATTCTGGAAAAAGTTTCTAATAAATTGAAATAAAGTATTGAGCCATTGCTTCCAACCTGTTCGCAAGTAACATATAATCCTTTGAAATACTCCTGGAATGCTTCGTTGCTCGCAAGATTATCAGGTTGGGCTTTTAATAAATATTCTCCTAAAGAGGTATTTACATCACTTAGGTTTATGCGCAACATAGGTGGCAAAGTATCGCCATCAACAATTATGCTGTCGTATGGCTTGGGATAAAAAGAATAGTTTGCATAATCTATTGGTGATACTGCCTTATGAATATTTGAATAATAAACCTCACTCAGGCTAATGGAATCTTCCATCATATAAACTCCAACCTTTAACTGTGTTGTAGTATCTCCGTAAAATCCATCGTAATACAGGTAGAGAAAAAGAGAATCCATAACCGGGTTATAATTAAACTCCTGATTAAGTGATGAAAGTGCAAATTGTGTATAGAAACTTGCTTTTGTATTTCCAAAAACCGGGTCAACAATGCTTCCCAGTTGATTCCGTGTCAATTCATCTGAACGAACCGAGTCTTCTGGTATTGAATAAGCATATACTGTCGAAGTATCTGAATAGAAAACCTTCAATTTACTTTGATCAGGTTGAATTTCATCGCCAATCTGTCCTGCCGGTTTGTAGCAGGAACTCAGGGTAAATATCAGAAAAAAAATCAGGGAAAAATATAAAAAAGTTGAACTCTTCAGCTTGTTAAGCTTGCTAGTCGCCAATAATCTCGTCATAAAATTTATTATATCTAACAGCATATTCATCGTCGTCAACAAATTCAAGAAATGGTTTGCCCGCAGCTTTAGCATAATCCAGAATTTCATGGTTTACTTTTGCGCTGCTTTGGATAATAGCATCTGAATTATCAATAGCACCTTTGATTAGGGAAACGTAATCTCCCTTTTCATAGTATCCCAAATCTTCTTTTTCTAAACCATTCATTAATATTTTCTTCTCAAAACCTGCTTTAAATTTGTCGGTAAAACCGTCATCATATAAAGAATAAACAATTTTAGAGTCGGCAAGAATAGGGTTGTGTTTATAAGCTGTTCGCACAAACAATGGCACAAGGCTGGTAAACCAACCGTTGCAATGGATTATATCGGGGGCCCAGCCTAATTTCTTAACAGTTTCAAGAACTCCTTTTGAGAAAAAAACTGTCCGCTCGTCATTATCTTCAAAAAACTTTCCTTTTTTCTCCTTAAACTTTGCTTTTCTATGGAAAAAACCTTCATTGTCAATAAAGTAAACCTGCATTCTTGCTTGCTGTATTGAGGCAACTTTAATGATAAGCGGATGATCAATATCGTCAATTATCAAATTCATTCCCGACAGCCTGATTACTTCGTGCAACTGGTTTCTACGCTCGTTGATAAGTCCAAAGCGTGGCATGAAAGTTCTGATTTCTTTTCCCGATTCCTGTGTTTTTTGTGGAAGGAAGCGGCCTATCTCACTCATGTGGGTGTGCGGGAGGTAGGGCATAATTTCCTGATTGACGTAGAGTACCCTTTTTTTCTCCATATATTAATAGGAATTAGTGAATTAAGGGTGCAAAAGTAGTAAAAAAAACCCTTCTAAACAATATTCATATAGCATTCGTCATTCTGAAAGCCTGCAAAGACCTTTAAAATGAAGGGTCTTAATACTTATTATTGTTTGTAATAAAAAATGTTAATTGTTTTATCCCCTTACAAAAATGGCCTTCATAATGTCGTTGGCCATACTCGGGTTTTCTTTCAAACGGCGGGTGGAATAGGCAAACCACTGCTCGCCAAAAGGAACGTAAACACGCAGCCTATGCCCGTTGTCAATAATCGATTGCCGTAGCGCAGGTGTTACTCCGTAAAGCATTTGAAATTCATATTTATCTTTCGGAACTTTGTATTTTTCAATTAGTTGGTAAGCCCCTTCAACCAGCTTTACATCGTGGGTGGCAATACCGGGATAAATACCTTTTTGGAACATAAATTCTAAATCCTCCAAAAAATGTGCATTGATTTCCTCGTACTTTTTATAAGCAATTTTCTCCGGTTCAACGTAGATTCCCTTGCATAATCTGTAGTTTAAAGGTACTTCGTCGTTGTGCAAATCAAGCATCGCATTGATATCTTTGAACGTCCTTTTTAAATAAGCCTGCAAAACCAGGCCAACATTTTTCGGAAACTCGTGTTTCAGCCTCCTGAACAGTTCAATTTCCAAATCAACGCATTGCGAATCTTCCATGTCGATGCGCACAAAACTCCCATATCCGGCTGCCTTTTCAACAATTTCCCTGATATTTTTATAACAGGCTTCTTTGTCAATCAACAAACCAAACATGGTGGGTTTCAATGAAAAATTTCCTTTTACATCGCTCTTTTCAATTTGCTCAATAATATCCAGATACTCATTTTTATTTCGCTCAGCTTCATGCAGTTTGGTAATAAATTCACCCAGCAAATCGACTGTAACCAGATATCCTTCCTCATTCAGTTTTTTAGAAACATTAATTGCATCATCAATTGTTTTCCCTGCAATATACCTGCTTGAAAAAAGCCAGACAAAACTTTTGGGCATGTACGGCAAAATGGAAGCTACCAATTTATTAAACCACATCATAATACATAGAATTTATGTTTTTCTTAAACTGCAAAATTATTTATTTAAACATTGTTAACTCGCTGTTTTTCTAATTTATATAATTTAAAAACAATATGATAGAAACATGTAAATCAGGTAAATACGAAGCAAAAGGGAAATTGCACTTTACGAAACCCATCTTATTGGATTTCAAACCTCAGAAAAAAGTTTTTTTTCAAAAATTAATTTAAATGAAAGCGAAGCTAAAAATTTGTTTCACAAAATAAATATTCATACTTTTGCCGCCCGATTTTAAGAGGGGGATGATTATGAATGAAGAGTTTATCATACCTTTTAAAGGATTAAGTTTAGGAAGCCATCCATATGATTATAAGATTGGCAACCAGTTCTTTGAACATTTTGAGTATTTTGAATCAGAAAGGGGAAGTCTTAATGTTCATCTGGATTTGGTGAAAGAATCGAACCTGATGGACTTGCATTTTCAACTGAAAGGCAATATTGAAATGGACTGTGACAGGTGCCTGGTTCCTTTTTCAACACCTGTTGAAGGAAATTTCAGGTTGGTTGTTAAATTTGGCGAACACTTTGAAGAAGAATCTGACGAGATAATTGTTTTGCCATTAACCGAAAGCAGGCTAGATGTCGGGCAGTTAATTTTTGAGTACATTAACTTGCTCTTACCCCTGCAAAAAGCACACGATGATATAAAAGATTGCGACCCTGAAATGATTGAAAAACTCGAAATGCATAAAAAAGATATAGCCGATTCCAGGTGGGACGTGCTTAAAAACATCAAATTGACTTAAAACAGTAACATAAAAACATACAAAAATGGCACATCCAAAAAGAAAAATTTCAAAAACCAGACGGGATAAAAGAAGAACACATTACAAGGCAACTTCACCTCAACTGGCAACTTGTCCTGCAACTGGAGCTGTACATGTTTATCACCGTGCATATTATGTAGATGGAAATCTCTATTACAAAGGAAAACTTGTAGTTGAGAACGCCAAAGCAGAATAAATTGTGCCTGCTTCGGCCAAAAAAAAATATATCTTGAGCAGTGGTAACGCTGCCTCACTGGGTATTTAAAAACTTCAGTAACTCTTGGTCACTTTTGATGGCCGGGAGTTTTTGCATTTTTACGGTTTAGCTATTTGATTCAATTTAAAAACCGTCCAAAACAAAAAATAGTATTTTTACCACCTCATTCAGGTTGAAAATAATCAAAATATGACAAAAATTACAGCAGCAATAACTGGAATTCACGCCTGGGCACCCGAATATATTCTTACAAACAGCGAACTGGAAAAAATGGTTGATACCACAGATGAGTGGATAATGACACGAACTGGAATTAAAGAAAGACATATTCTAAAAGGTGAAGGCAGGGGCACATCTGAACTGGGGGTAGAAGCCGTGAAAGGATTACTTGAAAAAACCAATACGAACCCTGAAGATATTGATTTACTGATACTTGCAACAGTTACCCCTGATATGCTTTTTCCTGCTACCGCGAATATTATCAGCGATAAAGTGGGCATTAAAAATGCATTTAGTTTCGACATGAATGCAGCATGCTCAGGCTTTCTATACGCTTTGGAAGCAGGTGCTAAATTCATCGAATCTGGAATCTACAAAAAAGTAATTGTGGTTGGCGCCGACAAAATGTCGTCAATCGTTGATTATACCGACCGTACCACTTGCATTATTTTTGGAGATGCCGGTGGTGCCGTTTTGCTTGAACCGAATACCGAAGGATACGGTATGCTTGACGGAAAATTTTACACTGATGGCTCAGGAAGAATTCACCTGCACCAAAAAGCAGGGGGTTCGTTAAAACCTCCAACACACGAAACTGTTGATGCCAAAGAACATTATATTTACCAGGAAGGACAGGCAGTTTTCAAATTTGCTGTTACCAATATGGCAGATGTTTCGGTTGAAGTAATGGACAGAAATAACCTTACTTCCGACGATGTCGCCTGGCTCGTTCCACACCAGGCCAATTTGCGCATTATTGATGCAACTGCCCGCCGAATGGGCGTTGGCAAAGATAAAGTTATGATTAATATTGAGCGCTACGGAAACACAACCAACGGCACCATCCCGATGTGTTTATACGAATGGGAAGATAAATTGAAAAAAGGCGACAACATCATTCTGGCTGCTTTTGGCGGAGGCTTCACCTGGGGCGCCATCTACCTCAAGTGGGCTTATGATGGAAAAAAATAATCAATCAAAAACCAAAAACCGACGGGCAATTTTATTTTGTAAATTGCCCGTTTTTATTTTGTTAATAGTTTTAATTGAAGCTGATTTTCGATCAGAAATTTCAAATCAGTAAAGGAATCAAAAGTCAAAAAATTCATTTAACAAAAAGCTTTTCCCTACCTTTGTTTCAAATCGAAAATATGAAAGTAATTGAACATTTTTTCAAGCCCAAAAAACAGTTAGCCGTATTAATCGACCCTGATAAATTATCTGCTGAACAGGTTGTCAATACTGCAAAAATTGCACAAAAAGCAGGCGTTGATTTTTTCTTTGT
>DATCTB010000124.1:0-3195 GCA_036568185.1 Bacteroidales bacterium
TATCTGGTTCCATTGGTAATTGAGGAAAGCTCGGTGGTTGCAGCCGCTTCTTCAAGTGCAAGGTTTTGGTCAGACCATGGCGGTTTTCATGCCGAAGTGATTGATATGGTGAAAATTGGACAGGTTCACTTTCTGTGGTCAGGAAGAAAGAGGAAGTTAGAGCGGCATTTTGATGAAATAAAAAAAATGTTCTTCGAAGCGACCAGGGAAATCACTGCTAAAATGGAGCAACGTGGGGGCGGAGTGCTTGGTTTTGAATTGATTGACTTAACTGCAAAAATTGACAATTATTATCAAATAAAAGTTTCATTCAACACGGTTGATTCGATGGGTGCGAACTTCATCAATTCATGTTTAGAAGAATATGCAGTTGTATTAAGAAACTTCTTCGTTGAAAATGAGGATTTTACGGGAAATGAAAAAAATTGTCAAATTATAATGTCTATCCTGTCAAACTACACACCTGATTGCCTTGTGCGGGCTTGGGTTGAATGTGGCCTGGAAGAACTGGATGGGATAGATAATGAGTTAACTGGTGAACAATTTGCGAAAAAATTTCAACTGGCCGTTAAGGTTGCTGAAGAAGATGTTTTCAGAGCAACAACCCACAACAAAGGGATTTTTAATGGTATTGATGCCGTGGCTATTGCCACCGGAAACGATTTCAGGGCTATTGAAGCAGCCGGTCATACTTTTGCCGCAAAAGAGGGCTCATACAAGAGTTTGTCGCATGTAATTTTAGAAGGAACCAGGTTTAAGTTTTACCTCGAAGTTCCTATTGCAATAGGTACAGTTGGTGGCTTAACTTCCTTACATCCACTCGCAAAACATTCGCTTGAATTACTTGGAAATCCTAATGCCAAAGAATTGATGATGATTGCAGCTTCTGTTGGCCTTGCCAATAATTTTGCAGCAATCCGTTCGTTGGTTACCAAAGGTATCCAGGTTGGACATATGAAAATGCATTTGCTTAACATTCTCAACCATTTCAAGGCTACTGAAGAGGAGAAAACAAAGGCTGTCGAATATTTTTCCAACAACAAAGTTTCTTTCGCAAGTGTTGGGCAATATATCCAAAAACTTCGCCAAAATTGAGTAGTTGGTACGCACATGGCAAATTACTGCTGACAGGTGAGTACCTTGTGCTGGAAGGTGCATTGGCATTGGCTTTGCCACTAAAATTTGGACAGTCTTTTTCGGTTGAAAAAACTTCACAAAACCATGTAAAATGGCAAGCAAATTATTTGCAAAAACCTTGGTTTTCTGCTGAATTTTCCTTGCCCGGTTTGAAATTAATCAGTTTCGATAATGTAAAGCTAGCTGTTAAGCTTCAAAAAATTTTATTTCAAATACACCAAATGAAGCCTGGGTTTTTTTCAGAAAAACAAGGCCTTTCAATAAAAACAGAACTTGATTTCAATCCGGAGTTTGGTTTTGGCTCTAGCTCAACTTTAATAACGAACCTCAGTAATTGGGCAGGTGTAAACCCTTATGAATTACAAAAAATTACTTTCGGGGGCTCAGGTTTTGATATTGCATGCGCTCTTTCAGGTAAGCCGCTTTTTTTTCAATTAATAAAAGGAGAGCCTTCAGTTAAGGAAATTGAATTCAAGCCTGCTTTTCGTGAAAACATCTATTTTGTTTATTTGGGAAAAAAGCAAAAGTCGCTTGAAAGCATTGCCCACTTTAAGGAAAATGCTGTTTTTGAAAAGAATGATATTGAACAAATAAGCGAAATAAGCAAGCAAATAATTAAAGCAGAAAGCTTGGAAAAATTTGAAAATTTGCTGCAAAAACATGAATTGTTGTTGTCAGGTATTTTAAAAAGAGAAACTGTAAAATCATTACTTTTTCCCGATTTTCCGGGAACGGTCAAGTCGCTGGGCGGCTGGGGTGGCGACTTTGTGCTGATGACATTCAAAGGAAACAAAAAAGAACTTGCCGCTTATCTTTCCACAAAAAACCTGGAAACAATTTTCACTTACGGTGAACTGATTCTTGCCTGAAACAACCTTCCTTTGGCAAAAAATGAATAAATTGCCAACTCTTTTTTAAGGAAAAAACTTAAGGTAGATTTGAAAATGAATGATAGCCAAATGGAAGGCGTAGTACGCTGGAAAAGCCCGTCGAATATAGCTTTGGTAAAATACTGGGGAAAGCATGGAAACCAGTTGCCCAACAACCCTTCCTTGAGCATGACACTTCAAAATTCATTTACCGATACCGAAGTGGCTTTCAAAGTGAAAAAGGAAAAAGGGCTTGACATTGAATTGCTTTTCGAAGGAAAACCATCTCCAGATTTTGAGCGACGTATTTTCAATTATCTAACGCAACAATCTGATAAATATCCTTTTCTGAATCAAATCAACTTGAAAATAAACAGCGGCAACACTTTCCCGCACTCCTCAGGCATTGCCTCCTCTGCATCTGCTTTTGGCGCATTGGCTTTGTGCATACTTAATATCGAACAAGTTTTAGGTACGAAACGGAAAGCAATTTCCTTTAATCAGGAAGCATCTTATCTTGCCAGGTTAGGCTCCGGAAGCGCCAGCCGCTCGGTGTATGGCGGTTTTGTGGTTTGGGGTAAAATGAAAGAATTTCCGCAGTATTCAGATGATTTTGCCGTTCCAGTTCAAACCGAAACCCATCCTATTTTTGACGGTTTTCAGGATTCTATTTTGCTTGTCAGCGAAGAAAAGAAAAAGGTGGGGAGCACCGCCGGGCATGCCTTGATGGATGGGCATCCTTACGCTGCAGCACGTTACAGGCAGGCTGAAGAAAATTGCCTTGAAATGCACCAGGTTTTGAAAACCGGAGATATGGAACGCTTTGTAAAAATTGTAGAAAACGAGGCTTTGAGTCTGCATGGCCTGATGCTTTCCTCTAACCCCGGGTATTTGTTGATAAAACCCAATACAATTGAAATTATTGACCGAATCAGGGCTTTTCGGCAAGAAACGAAAATACCGGTTTCATTTACCCTTGATGCCGGGCCAAACGTGCATTTACTTTATCCAGCTCAATATAAAAATGAGGTAAACCGGCTAATCAACGACATATTGTTGCCTTTTTGCAACGCTAAAAAAAAATGGATTGATGACAGGATGGGGAAGGGGCCGGAAAATTGCTAAGGATTACTACATAAACCGGAAAATACAGTTTTTCTTCCCCCCACTTTCCTTACTTTTGCTTCTT
>DATCTB010000125.1:0-2547 GCA_036568185.1 Bacteroidales bacterium
TTACATCATTCCACCCATGCCTCCGCCACCCATTGGCGGCATCATCGGAGCTGGAGCGTTTTCGTCAACATGCTCGGTCAACACACATTCGGTGGTGAGCAACATGCTGGAAATAGAAGCTGCATTTTCAAGCGCAACGCGGGTAACTTTTACAGGGTCGATAACGCCTGATTTAAACAGGTTTTCATACACTTCAGTAGCTGCATTGAATCCGAAATCGTCTTTTCCTTCTTTCACTTTGTTTACAACAACTGAACCTTCAAGCCCTGCATTTTCAACAATCTGGCGCAATGGTTCTTCCAAAGCACGGATTACGATAGCGATACCTGTAGTTTCGTCTTCGTTGTCGCCTTTCATTTTTGCCAAAGTTTGGGCAGCACGAATCAAAGCTACACCACCACCAGGGATGATTCCTTCTTCAATAGCTGCGCGGGTTGCATTTAGTGCATCGTCGAAACGGTCTTTCTTTTCTTTCATTTCAACTTCGCTGGCAGCTCCAACGTAAATTACTGCAACACCACCGGCTAATTTAGCCAAACGTTCCTGCAATTTTTCCTTGTCGTAATCTGAAGTTGTGGTTTCAATCTGTGCTTTTATCTGGCTTATGCGCGCATTGATGCTGTCTTTCTCGCCTTTGCCGCTAACAATCGTGGTGTTTTCTTTTCCGATAGTAACTTTTTCAGCTTCGCCAAGCATTTCCAAAGTTGCATCTTCCAGTTTGTATCCTTTTTCTTCCGAAATAACAACACCGCCTGTTAGGATAGCAATGTCTTCCAGCATTTCTTTCCTTCTGTCACCAAAGCCGGGAGCTTTTACAGCAGCCACCTTCAATGAACCACGCAAACGGTTAACAACCAAAGTTGCCAGCGCTTCGCTTTCAATGTCTTCAGATATAATAATAAGAGCCCTGCCAGTTTGAACTGCTTTTTCCAATATTGGAAGCAATTCTTTCATCACAGAAATCTTTTTGTCATGAATCAGAATCAGTGGGTTTTCATACACCGCTTCCATTTTTTCAGTATCGGTAACAAAGTAAGGAGAAATATAACCCCTGTCGAATTGCATACCTTCAACCACATCAACGTAAGTTTCAATTCCTTTGGCTTCCTCAATGGTGATAACGCCTTCTTTCTTTACTTTTCCCATTGCCTGAGCAATTAACTGTCCAATGCTGTGGTCGTTGTTAGCAGAAATTGAAGCTACTTGTTCAATCATATTGTTATTGTCACCAACAACTTTGCTTTGTTTTTTCAAAGATTCAATCACTTTCTGAACTGCCTTATCAATACCGCGTTTCAGGTCCATTGGGTTTGCACCTGCAGTAACGTTTTTCAGCCCTGTATTGAAAATTGCCTGGGCCAGGATAGTTGCAGTAGTTGTACCATCGCCAGCCAGATCATTAGTTCTTGAAGCAACTTCTTTTACCATTTGAGCGCCCATGTTTTCAACCTTGTCTTTCAACTCGATTTCCTTTGCAACGGTAACGCCGTCTTTGGTCACTTGTGGTGAGCCGTAAGATTTTTCAATGATAACATTGCGGCCTTTAGGGCCCAAAGTAACTTTTACTGCTTCTGACAATGCATCAACGCCTTTTTTCAGGCCTCCTCTTGCATCATGGTTAAATAAAATGTCTTTTGCCATTTTCTTCTAATTTTATTTTTTATACAATTATTTTAATTTTATTAAGAACAACAAGAAATTTCTGATTATGCTATATAATAGCCAGAATATCAGATTCATTCATGATAAGATACTTGTTGTCGTTGATGGTGATTTCGGTTCCCGCATATTTTCCATACAGTACCTGATCGCCCACTTTCACCGTTATCGGTTTTTCTTTGTTTGGTGCCGGAATGGCAACTACTTTCCCACTCTGTGGTTTTTCTTTAGCAGTGTCAGGAATAATGATTCCGCTAGCTGTTTTTTCTTCTGCTTTGGCAGGCTCTATTACAACCCGCTCGCCAATTGGCCTGATATTAATTTTTCCCATAATGATTCTATTTTTTTAAACTACTTGTGCATTGTCACAATTTGTGCCAAACCATTTTATAAAAAAAAATGTCAGACTGCTATGACAATCTGACATTTTTAAAAAGTCTTTTTAAAAGCTAATTTTCGTCTGCCGGGTTTGGAGGTGGAGTTTGAAAATCAACTGGTGCAGGTGCATTTTCTATTTTACCTTTCAACTGGCTGTCCTGCCCACCATCAATAACAGTGGCTCGTGGAACTACCAAAGCAGCTGTCAGGCTTAAAACCAGCAGAATGACCGCCAAAGTCCAGGAAGCTTTTTCAAGAAAATCGGCAGTTTGCCTAACACCCATAAATTGTGATGTGCTACCGGTGAAGTTTGCTGCAAGTCCACCGCCTTTTGGGTTCTGTACCAACACGATAAGTCCTAAGAGGATACATACTACTAAAATCAGCACCGAGATAAAAATATACATTCTTTTGCTATTTAGATTTTAATTCGTTTTTTGCTTTTTCAATAAGGGCTGCAAAGTAACTACTTTTTTCTGGAAATTTCAAACTTAATCTTTCATAAATTTT
>DATCTB010000126.1:0-2829 GCA_036568185.1 Bacteroidales bacterium
CCATGAAAATTATCGGCACAAACAATGATTTTTGCCTGGTCTTTTTTAATTCCTTTTTTGTCATAAGCCCAGCGGCGGCATAGTTTCAAAGCAGTTTCATCTGCTTCGGCGCCGGTATTCATCGGCAACACTTTGTCGTAACCAAAAAATTCAGTTATATATTTTTCATATCCGCCCAGTGCATCGCTGTAAAAAGCCCTGGAAGTGAGGGTTAAAGTTTGTGCCTGATTAACCAAAGCGCCAACAATTTTAGGATGGCAATGCCCTTGGTTCACAGCAGAATAAGCTGAAAGAAAATCAAAGTATTCCTTTCCTTCCACATCCCAAACTTTTGCACCTTTTCCTCTTGACAATACTACCGGCAGTGGGTGATAATTATGCGCACCATAACGGTCTTCCATTTCCATCGCCATTTTCGACGTAAGTTTCTCAGCCATAACTCAATTTTTTTGTTAAATGTTTAAATATTACACTTTAAAAAACAGTGCAAAATTAAGGATTTAAGTTGAAGGAATCTGTCTGGAATCAAAATATATTGCTCTCAAAGCAAATGCCTGAAAGGTAATAAAAACCACTCCATCATTTTTTGCAATAGTGGCCTGTTTTCCCATTTTTGCAGGTCGAAAGGAATGGTTTCGGAAAGTGTTTGTTCGGTATGCTTGATAACCTGATCTACAATTTGCGGATCGTCGCCAACCAGCATAATTTCATACATATAGCGGAAACTACGATAATCAAAATTGGACGAACCAATTGCAAAGAGTTTGTCGTCAACCAGCATCAGCTTAGCGTGAAGGTTATTTGGAGTGTAAAACAAAAACTGAATACCTTCCTTGTTTAATGGGCCCAGGTATTTGTTGCGCAATACATCCACCAGGTTCACATCCGATTGCCGGGGTAAAATAACTTTAATATCCACGCCCCGTTTTGCCGCGTCGGTCATGCTTTTGCGCAGAAAAAAACCTGGCAGGAAATAAGGTGTTTCGATCACCACTTTTTTCTTTGAAGCCTTAATCATATTCACAAAACGCTGGTTGATTCGTTTGATGGCAATTGAAGGCGCATCGCGCAAAATATCGAATCCATTGAACCGCACCAGGCGTGTATTGTAAGCTTTATTAAAAACGTATTTATTGTAAATGCGGTAGTCCTGCATGAATAATTTGGTAAACACAAAGGTCAGCCCTTCCGATTTTAACCTCAGCATCGACTCTCGCCAGTTCATGTTGTAGCCGGTAAGGTTTGATGAACCAATCCAGGTAATACTATCGTCAATCAACAGCAGCTTCCGGTGGTTGCGTTTGTGGCTCCGGGTAAAAATGTCGGAATTGAATTTAATTTTTTCAAAAAATCTTACTTCACCACCAAATTTTATTAAATCCTTAAAATAATCCTGGTTAATTGGCCCTGCTCCCCAATAATCAATTAACAGCCTAACCTCTACCCCACTTTTTGCTTTTTTGGTCAGAACCCGCCGAAACTGCTCGCCAATTTCATCTTTTCCCACCCTAAAGGTTTCAATATAAATGTATTTTCGGGCATTTTCAATGTCCTCTATCATCGCATTGTAGTAATGCAAAGGGTCCGAAAAAAGTTGATATGGTTCAATGAGTTCGGCCATTTTTAATTGGAAGAATTGAAGGGTTAAATTAGTATTTTTTTTAGCAACCTTTTTATTCACTTTAAAATTTTTATTCAGTCCAGTTATAGCTGTTGAAGCGATTCAATGAAATCGTCCCTACTATTAAAGACTATTCCTATCTTTGTTTTATTATAAAAAATTAAAAAAACGATGATAAAGTCGATGACCGGGTTCGGAAAACACACTGTTGAAGTAAAGAATAATGTAATTACAATTGAAATAAGGGCCTTGAACAGCAAGCAGTTGGACCTCAACCTGCGCAGCCCGATAAATTACAAAGAAAACGAACTGGAAGCCCGAAACCTGGTCAGCTATATCCTTGAACGCGGCAAAATTGACGTAAACATCAACATCGAGCACAAATCGGCTGAAAACGCACCTGTAATCAACACCGAACTTGCCCAGCATTATTACAATGAATTAAATTCGCTATCGCGAAAATTGGGCGTTGATGCCCCTTCAAATTACCTTGAAATAATTTTAAAAATGCCCGACGTTCTTGCCACCCAACAGGAAGAAATTGACCCTGAGGAATGGCAACTTGTTCTCGACGGGCTAACGGCAGCTTGCAAATCCGTTGATAATTTCCGCACCCAGGAAGGGAAACTGATTGAAGAGGAATTTATTACCAGAATAAAAATCATCAGCGATTTGTTGTTGAAAGTTACTCCTTTTGAAAACGAACGTGCTGCAAAAGTAAAAGAACGCATCCAAAGCAACCTGAACAGCCTTACGCTTGAAAGCCAGCCCGACCAAAACAGGCTTGAGCAGGAAATGATTTACTATATCGAAAAACTGGATATTTCCGAAGAAAAAAGCCGCCTGAAAAAGCATTGCGATTATTTTATTGAAACCCTGAAAGACAAAGATGCACAAGGAAAAAAACTTGGTTTCATTAGCCAGGAAATAGGGCGTGAAATCAATACTTTGGGTGCAAAAGCTAATGATGTAAACATCCAGAAAATCGTGGTGTTGATGAAAGATGAACTGGAAAAAATTAAAGAGCAATTGTACAATATACTTTAAGTGTGAAAAATAAAAAACAAGAAAAGTTGGTCATCTTTTCGGCACCATCGGGTTCAGGGAAAACAACACTTGCCAAATATTTATTGGCTGAAATGCCTCAGCTTGCTTTCTCAGTTTCGGCAGCAAGCCGCAATATGAGGACAGGAGAAATTGATGGGAAA
>DATCTB010000127.1:0-2973 GCA_036568185.1 Bacteroidales bacterium
ATGAATGCCTGTGTTGCCAGTGTGTTGCCCATTATAATTCATGGTAATGTGCAGCGGCATGTGCCCATCGGCAACGTAATGCCCAAGGTCGGCTGCAAACAAACCGGCTTTGTCCCAGTCGCGGCGCATGAAACAGCTTACAATTGAATCGTAAGTAGTTTTTGTAGCCCAGGGTAGAATGCCTTGTTCAATCACGAAATCTTCACCATAAATATCAATAACAGAATCATAAGTTTGAGGAATCCTTCCCTTTTCAAGAAAGACAGGGTAATTATCTATATCTATGTAATGGCGTGGGCCTTCATTGGGGTCAATATCTTTACGGTCATCGGCATCAGATGCATGTTCAGCCAACACATTTGCCCAAGCCAGAAACTGCGTCATTTCTTCATGAAACGATTGCTTTGATTCTTCACTTATTTTGTGGTGCCCCTGGTAACCCCAACTGATAAGTACTAAAGGCAATGTAAGAGTAAAAATTATTTTGAAAAGTCTGTTTAGAATATGCATTATGGCTTTCGATTTTTAGTATTGGCAAAATTAACCTTTTATTACCTTTTAAAAAAGCCAAAGTTTCTTTCATATATTCAATTATTTTTGCACTTCTTTTAAGAATTAAATATTAATCCAATGAAATTTAAACCAACCTTTCTACTTTTAGCATTAGCCATAGCATTTTCATTTACAGCTTGTAAACAAAATGTACAACAAGCTCCTCAACCCAGAAATTCAGACAATGGGCTGCTAATGGCTGTTTTATATACTTACTATGCAGCCGAATATGAAGCTTTGTGCTACCAGGCGTTTAATATTGGAAAAGAAAGGTTGACAGATATCAGGAAAGCTGTACCGGCAAGCACCAAGCTGGCTGTGGTAGTCGATATTGACGAAACCGTGCTGGACAACTCCCCTTCAGAAGCAAAACTTATTCTGGACAATAAAAATTATAATGATGAAGATTGGAATAAATGGTGCGCAATGGCTACAGCAGAAGCCGTTCCGGGCTCAGTTGAGTTTTTAAAATTTGCCGATTCACTTGGTTTTACTATTTTTTACGTTTCAAACAGAAAGGACCAATTTACAAGGGAAGGCACTATTCAAAACTTGATTAATCAAGGTTTTCCTCAAATTAATGAAGAGCAAATTTTATTGCGAACAGCCGAAAGAGATAAAGAAGCCCGCAGGTTGAAAATATCTGAAAACCATGAAATTGTAATGCTGGTTGGCGACAATATTGGCGATTTTTATGAAGACACCACTGATTTTTCAATAAGGGAAGAAACCATGCTTTCCAATAAAAATAATTTTGGAAAGAAATATTTAGTATTACCCAATCCAATGTACGGCGATTGGATGAAAGCCATCCACTTATCAGGAAATGAAAATACAGTTGATTCTTTATTGAATTTAATGGTTACACGGCACCATTCCAATTAGTTCCGGCAAGGTTCAAACTACCAGTGGTAATTGAATCCAATAAAAGCGATTCCAAAATAAGGGTTGGCGTAAGTTTTATCATAACTAATAATCTGCAATTCAACGCCCGGGATCATTTCAGTGTATAAATCAACATGGTTGAAGAAAGAAGTTTCCTTATTAGATAGCCTCAAACTCAAGCCAACCGGAATATAAAACCGAACGAACTGCATTGGTTTTATAAGGCTGGTTGATGAATTGCTGTATGAATAACTCCCATTATTATTTCCATCATAGTAATAATAATTATTATCGTTTTCCGATGGGTTTTGATATTCATTATAATAAATCACTGATTTATAAATATTCTCGTAAACATCAACAGTTGAATTAAGGGCAATTCCGTAATTAACTCCACCGCCAGCGTAAAAATGTACCCGTCTTTTCATATCAGTTTTGAAAAGGTAGCTTACCCCAAAATTGATGCTTGTGAAATTAAGCGAATAGCTATAATTGCTGTAGATAGCTGAATCAGCATAAACAATACCACTTCCATTCACTGATTGAAAAGTGTCAATTCTAAAAGTATTGTTATCATAAAAATCAAAGGTATTCCTTGTCCCGAAATTACTTCCAACACTTATCCGTAATTCCCTGTTTTCACGGTACTTTCCAAGCTTTTTGCTGTAAGGGGTCAAACCAAGATTAAAAACTGCACTTCCATTTCCTGCGCCACCTCCGTAGCCGTTGTAATAATAACCACCATTAAAACCATAGTTACCGTAATAAGAGCTATTATTTGTAAAACCGCTTACATCAATAAAAAGAGAAGGGTTTTGAACTGCTTTTTGCAAGCCATAATAATCTTCGTCGGTATTTGAAGTCATTACACCGGCAAATCCTATACTTGAACTAAAAGAGGTAACTTTAAAAAGGGGTTGTTTGGAATTTCCATCTTGTGCGTTGGCATATCCGATTAGAAACATTAAACTGGTAAAAAGCAATATTTTCTTCATGGTTGTATATTTTTATAAACAACAACGCAATGCAAACATTGTTTATTTCAAAAAGAATAAAATATATTTTTAGCAAGAAAAAAAAATCAAGAAGCGATAATATTACTTTTTATCAACCTCTAATTTAAGCGGATTCTTCACTTTATCATGAAGCAAGGCGTGCTCAATCACCTCCAACATGTTGTCTACATATATAAAATTGAGTCCTTTGATAAAGTTTTCCTGGATTTCGGCAATATCCTTCTGGTTTTCTTTAGAAAGAATGATGTCTTTTATTTTTGCCCGTTTGGCAGCCAGGATTTTTTCTTTAATTCCTCCAACCGGCATCACTTTTCCACGCAACGTAATTTCACCTGTCATAGCCATTTTTGCCCTAACTTTTCTTTGAGTAAAAGCGGAGGCCAACGCTGTGAACATAGTTATTCCAGCCGATGGGCCATCTTTTGGAGTTGCTCCCTCAGGAACGTGAATGTGAACATTCCATTTTTCAAAAACTGAAGAGTCGATATTGAGCAGGTGTGTATGAGATTTCAGGAATTCA
>DATCTB010000128.1:0-3570 GCA_036568185.1 Bacteroidales bacterium
AGGTTGGTGCGCTTTATTTGCGGGTTTTCCCTAACGGCTATCAGGCTAATCACTTCAGCGCCTTCTGTTTTTTGCTGCAAAGTAGGATATTTAAAAGGTGGAATCCAGGCAATAAAACTTATTTTTTCAAGGTTCTGGAAGTGAATGTTACCAGTTTTCATTTTGTTGGCTTCAATCAATGTTTTAATACGCGATTTTACCCATTCTTTTGAGAATTCAGGTTTTATACCCATTGCATTGGCAGAACGGAAAAAACGGTTGATATGCTCGTCAAGAAACAGTGGTTTTCCATCAATCACCCTGAAGACTTCATAAATACCCGATTTATTTTTTATCAAATCAGGGTTGAAATCGCAGGTGTTTTTCAATTCATCGTTGATGATATAATAATTAAGGAGGCAGGTGGTATTCATTTTATAATCATGTCTTTTTTAAGGAGGCTGTATATTTCAAGGTCAACAAACTTGCCGTGGAGGGCTTCGCCTTCCCGCTCTACACCTTCAAAATGAAAGCCAAGTTTTTTTGGAATTGCAGCGCTTTTTGGGTTGCCAACCGCCACTTTCACAGTAATGCGGTTCATTTGCATGCTTCCGAAAATATGTTTGATAAGCTGTTTGCAGGAACGTGTCATAATTCCACGGCTTTGCATTTTTTCATCGAGCCAGTAACCCAACTCCAGTTTGCGGTAGTTTTCATTGATATCCTTTAACCCAAGCAAACCGGCAAATTTTTCCAAATACCAGATTTCAAACACTTTTTCTTTTTTGTTGTATTCGGAATAATTCACTGATTGAATAAATTTCTCAGTATCTGCCTGGCTTTTGGTAATTTCGACAAAAGGAAGCCATTTGCTCAAATACTGCCTTGAGTTGTCGATAGATTGAAAAATAACGCCAGCACTTGAAAGCGACAATTCTTTCAGCACAATTTCATGGTCAACCGGTATTTGCTGCATAAAATTCTACTCTTTTTCTTCTTCACCTTCATTTTCGCGTGATGCGAAATACTCTGCAAGAAAATCTTTTGCAATTTCAAAATTTTCGCTTTCAACATACAAACGGCATGAATCTTCCGGCGAGCCATCTGCCCATCCAGCTTGCACACTCGATTCGAGCGTATCGCGCCTGATGCAGCCAATTCCTTTTTCCGTCAGCAACTCCTCCAGCCACATGCTCTCAACCTTCGAGCCTGTGTAAATTAATTTAATTTCGTCAGACATGATTTTTATTTTTTGATGGATACTAAGTTCACGTAATAAAGATAAGGTATTTTTTTGGAAAGAAAAGATTTGGAGAAAATTTTCACGCAGAGGTTATTTCACACAAAGGGCGCAAAGTGAAGACGCAAAGATTTTAAAGTTTATTGACAATTCTGTGAATACTTTGCTTTAAAATATTTGAATTGAAATTAATAAGCAGCGCTAGTTTTAAACCTGATAAT
Source organism: Bacteroidales bacterium (assembly GCA_036568185.1). GTDB lineage: Bacteria > Bacteroidota > Bacteroidia > Bacteroidales > F082 > DATCTB01. Next base: position 1,441 of record DATCTB010000128.1, read on the forward strand.
CTTAATTAAGTTAAAGTTTACGAAAAATGTACCGGAGCAAGAGTTTCAACTGACTTTACTTCAATAATAACTTTGTCATTAACCTATAAGTCTATTCGGTATCCAACATCTAATTTGACTTCTTTATAAATGAATGGCATAGCAACTTGTTGTATACTTTAAAACCTAACTCGTTTAAATCATTCGCCAATGCTTGTTCATAAGCAGACTCTAATAATCCCGGGCCAATATTTTTGTGTATTTCTATTGCAGCCCCAATTATTTGATATGAAATTTCGTTCTCTGTCATAAATAATTTTCTCGCAGATCTTTGCGTTTTCTTCCTTTGCGCCCTTTGCGTGAAACTGATGGTTAGTTTTTCAATTTAATAATTGCAAAAACCATCACTGCTGCGCTCACAAGTTGAATAGGCGAAAGCACGCTGTCATTAATAAGGTAATCGAAAAGGATGGCTGAAACCGGGAAAAGCAATTCGCTTATGGTTGCCACAATGGCTCTCACGCGCCTCAAACCGTAATAATAAATAAAAATTGCACCCGAGCCGGTTGTCAGCCCAATAATCAGGAAGAATATCCAATTAAGCGAGGTTGTTACATAAATTTCGCCCCACCTGCCAAATGCAAGAACCAGCACCAGCATTATCAAAGTTGTAAAACCGTAACGATAAAAAGAAGCTGTGATAAAGTTGTGGTTCATCAGCACTTTTTTCGAAAATACAGTTGAGCTACCAAAAGAAAAGGCAGCCAGCAAAGCAAAAAGTGCTGCAAGAATTGTGTTTTTATCGGTGCTGATGCTGGGCATGCTTAAGCCAAATGTAAGAAAATAACTGGCTACTATTGCCAGGCTTGCCCAAAGTGCAAAGTGGGGTTTTATTTTTTCTTTTAGTAAAACAGCAGCAAGAAAAATGGCGAAGATAGGCTGAAGTTTCTGAAGCAAAACCACTACGCTAAGATGCTGAAAATTAACCAGGAACAAAGCTTTTACAATTGCTATTGTACCTAGTGCCCCACCAAAAAAAGCCACCAAAAAGAAAGTGATGTAATCTTGCCTGATAAAGTTCTTCAGGTGTTTGTATTGACCGAAAAGAAAAATATTCATCACCAAAAAAGGAATCAGGTGCAGGATGAAAACTACATAAATTACATCGAGGTTAAAAAGACGTGGTGTTAATACAACCCCATCAAAGCCCCACATAATGGCGGCAATGCTGATGGCGATGGTTCCCCGGACGATTTGCGAATTGGCTTTTTCCATTTTTCGGGCAAAGCGCAAAAATAGGGAAAAGGACAATGGGAATTGTTTGGTAACTTATAAAATGAAAAATAGAACAGCAATTTGTATTTTTACAAAAAAACAAAAAGATGGATTTTCAAATAAAAGAGCAATATTTCCTGGTTGGTGGCGCGGGCAGCGGCTTCGGAAGAGCAATTGCCGCTGCACTTGCAGCAGAAGATGCTCAAGTGCTGGCTGTCAGCCGAACAGAAGAAAAATTAATTGAATTGCAAAAATCGTTTCCAAAACAAATCAAATACATTGCAGGCGATATTACGACCGCTGAGGTTCACGAAATGATAATGAAGCAACTTGTGGGAAAAAAGCTTTCCGGTGTTTTGGTTAATGCCGGTGGCCCACCTACCGGGCAATTTGAAGAAATCAGTATGGAACAGTGGGAGCAAGGCTGGAATACTGTAGTGAAATGGAAAATCCAGCTCATCAAACTGCTTCTTCCACATTTTATAGATAATAAGTACGGGCGAATTGTTTTTATCGAAAGCGTTAGTGTTAAGCAGCCGGTAGCCAACCTGATTCTGAGTAATTCACTGAGGCCGGCCATCGTTGGTTTTGCCAAGACTTTGGCGCAGGAAGTTGCCGGGAATGGTATTACTCTTAATGTGCTTGCCCCTGGTTACCACAGTACGGCAGCGATGGAACGCTTATTTAAAAAGAAAAGCGAGTTGGAAAACATAAGCATCGATGAGGCAAAACACGCATTTGAAAAAGAAATTATTGTCGGTGAAATGGGAACGCCTGAAGAAATGGCTGTGCTAGCCTTATGGCTTTTGTCACCGCTTTCCCGTTTCGTAACCGGGCAAACTTTTTCGCATGATGGCGGAATCGTGAAGGGAATCT
>DATCTB010000129.1:0-2891 GCA_036568185.1 Bacteroidales bacterium
CCACTGCTGAAAATTCGTTCATCCCTCACTTTGTGGCAAGATGTGCATGAAGCTCCTCCGTTTGTTAACCTTTGTTTTCCGCTAAAAAGCTCAATCCCTATAGTTACATTTTCAGCGTTTGTTCCGCTCAAAATATCAACTACTGCTGCATTACCCTGGCCTGTAGCACTTCCTCCCCCCTGGCTGATATAATTTAAAATGCTGACAATCTGAGCGTCAGAATAAGTTACATCAGGCATTAACAGGTTGTTGTATTCCTTAAAGATGGCATTGGCATCTGCATCGCCACTTTTAATAACAGTTGTTGACGATTTAATAAAGGGAATTAGCCACTCCTGGCTTTTCTTTTCAGTTATACCCAATAAATCAGGTCCAACAAGCCTGCCACCACCAATAGTATGGCATGCAGCACAAGTTGTCTTAAAAAGTTGCTCTCCTTCATCAGCCCTGCCAATGCTGATAAGGAAGATTCCCAGGATGAGCAGGATGGTTTTCATTTGGTTTGTCTTCATGAAAAAAGGGATATGATTTGTTTGTAAAAATATTATTTATTTATTTCAAAAATCAATTTTTTATGATGACAATCATAATTTAGAATTTTTCTAAATACAAGGCTTTCAACATTAACTTACTGATAACATGTTTTTTAATAATTGTTTATGGTGATTTATATGCATTATGATATGTTTTATATCATAAATACTAGGTTTTTCGGTTTCTTATAATTGTTAAAAATTATAGTAAAAAAAAATAGCTTCACCCTTTTGGGTAAAGCTATTTCGCTACATTACACTAAACACTACAATATCATGCCATCATTTCTTTCGATAACAAATACACATTCGCTAGTTCGCGAATTGCAGCTACATAATTTTCTATTTTATAGCCATCTTCGGCACCCGATTCAATTTCATCAAATTTATCAAGAAGCATACTTTGGTCATCGTCCGAAAACATATTATCTGCCATCCTGAAAAGTATATTATTTTCTTTATAAATATGGTTTTGCAGCAACTCGGCATAACCCAGCATATTGTGGTGAATATATTGCAACGCTTGTTGGTTGCCACCCTCAAACTCTTCAATGCTTTCCACCATTCCCCTCACGTATTCCCTGCCCTCTGCATGTTCCATCAGCATAACACCCACCGGTCCACAATGCCCGCCCGAGTTTCGTTTTTCAAACAAAGGAAAAAGTAAATCTTCCTCCTTTTTATGGTGCAAGCCATCGGCATAGTTTTGAATGATATTCACTACCGATTTAAAATGATTGATATCAGCAGCTCCATTCGCAGCCATCTTTTGCATAATTTCGGTAAGTTTCAAAATATATACGTGGTCGTTTTCGAGGTTTTGTGTTGCTGTTTTCATGTCTCTCTGTTTAATGTTTAATGTTTAAAGTTCAAAGTTTAAAGTTAGGGGTTTGCCAAAGTGATAAGTAATTAACTTTAGGCACTTTAAGTACTTGTAACTTTAGGCACTTCTCTTTATAATTCCAAGGCTTTTGGGTATAAAATATTGTTTTCCAAATGAACATGCACATGCAGGTCATCTTCAAATTGTTCCAATAGCTGAAAAGCCACGCGGTAAGTATTGCAGGCATCTTCCGGCAAAGCATATTGATTGCTTATTACATTAATTTTATCCATTGCCCCACCGGCAAAATCATGTTCGCCCGACATACGTTCAATTTCTGAAGCAATTGTTTTCCTGGCTTCTGTATCAACTCCGGCAGCCGCTTTCTTTATGGCAGGAAACAAAACCTGCTCCTCTTTTTCTAAATGTTGCATCAGCTCATCATTTATTTGTGAGAAAATTGAGGCAATCTCAATCAGTTCCGGATGGTGGTCGCCATGCACATTGGCAATTTTTTGTGTGTAAAACATCAGTTCTGGCAATGTTTTTACAACATATTTGTGGTGCGTATTAACAATATAATCGCATAAAAAAGGCAATTCCCACTCGTTGAACTTTTGTGCGGCACTTATTGGCGCACTTTGCAATTCGATGATTTGCTTTTTCAGCGAAGCAGCATCTATTCCTTTTTCCCGGCAGGAAGCATCAATACTTTGTTTTCCGCCGCAGCAAAAATCTATTCCACTATTTTTAAAAATAGAAGCAGTTCTGAAATCGTCGGCAACAATTTCGCCAACTGTCATCTCATTTATTTTATTTGTATTCATCATATTTGTTTTTTTCTGTGGCAAATATATACAATTTATTTAATAGAAGACATAAAGGTCTTTTTATATTTTAATTTATTTTTATTTACATTTGCAGAATATACAAACACATTCATTTTGTTTAATAAAGAAACAGAATACGCCATTCGTGGCCTGGTTTACATCCAGGTGCAAAACTCAGTTGGGCGAAGGCCCGGCATTACCGAAATAGCCGAAGAGATTGCTGCGCCTCATTTTTATACAGGGAAAATATTGCAAAGGCTGGTAAAACTGGGCTTTGTAGAATCGTTGAAAGGAAAAGGCGGCGGGTTTGGGTTTAATCCCCAAAAACCGGAACTTTCGTTAAAAACAGTTGTTACTGCAATTGAGGGCACAAACCTTTTTGAAGGATGTGGAATTGGGCTAAAAGAATGCAACCACGAAAAACCTTGCCCAATTCATAACAAATTTGCCCCAATCAGGGATTCGCTTGAAAAATTAGTAAGTGAGGAAACTATCCAAAGCCTTGCAATAAAAGTAAATGAAGGAAATCCAGCTTTGATGATTTACTTAAAATGAAGAAGAATTAAAAACCTACTTCTCCACCAACTCAACACGCCGGTTAAGTTTCCTTCCATCTTCGATGATGTTGGTTGACACTGGCGATAAAGGCCCTACACCTTCGGGGCTTAGCCTGGAAGCTGAAATTCCGTACTTATTTACCAAAGT
>DATCTB010000130.1:0-2228 GCA_036568185.1 Bacteroidales bacterium
AAAACAGCAACTTTCGTCTTGTGTACTTCAGGATAAACAATGAGAATAAAGTTGTGTGGCATGATGAAAAATTTTAATGCCTAAAATTAAATAAATATTAAACCTATCGGGAATATTTTTTAATTCGCGTTAGCATTTTCAATTTACCTACTCTTCTGATTTTTCAATAATCCGTTCAATCCTGCGGCCGGGGATTACCCACATCAGGGCAACTAAAAAATAGAGTATTTGTGCAATTATTACGTTTACAAAAGAAAGAATTATGGCGGCCAAATACATTACAATTGAAATTTTTCCCTTTAAATTATCTCCTGCTGCCTTTGCAAAAAGAGAATCTTCACCATGTTTCCGCAATAATTTCTGTTGAAGGATAACGAAAGAGATGGCGGCCATAAAAAGAACCACGCCATACAATGCTACCGGCATGGCCGATGTATAATGTTCGCCCATCCACCCCGTGGTAAAAGGAATTAGCGAAAGCCAAAAAAGTAAAAAGAGGTTAGCCCACAAAACTCCGCCATCAATATGTTTGGTAACGGCAAGCATATGGTGGTGGTTGTTCCAGTAAATTCCCAGGTAAGCAAAGCTTAAAATGTAGCTCATAATAACTGGTATCAAGGGTTTTAGGGCAGACAATTCGGTGCCGTGGGGTACTTTCAATTCCAATACCATGATGGTGATGATGATAGCGATTACGCCATCGCTGAAGGCTTCAAGTCTACCTTTAGTCATAGTTTTTAGTTTTTTAGTTAGCCCACGGTTTAAACCGTGGGCTCGGTTCAAAATCAGTTTATTTTTTTTTCGATTTTAATACATTGTTGGTTTATTCGTAGCCCACGGTTTAAACCGTGGGCTAAGATGAATCATTTTACTTTATTTACACAATTTAAATTGTGGGCAAATTTTTTATTTTTTCTTATTAAATCCAAAAAGTTTTAAATATTCTTCATTTTCTTCCTGAAAAGTCTTGAGTTGATGATGCGCTTTTTGATTTTTAATATATTGAAAAACTTTGTCCAACATTGATTCGCTGACTGAAAAAGCAGAATAACCTGTTTGCCATGAAAACTGGCCTTCGGTTAAATTTTGTTCATTTATAAAAAAAGATGAACTGCCTTTTACTTGTTTTAAAACTTCCGCAATAGATTTTTGTGCATTTAATAAAAACAAACAATGAACATGGTCTGGAATTCCATTAATAATTTTTACCTGACAATTCATTTCTTCGAATTGATGTTCTATAAATTTATAAATCTGTCCTTCAATTTTATTTTCAATGAAAGGGTATCGGCCTTTTGTTGCCCAAATTGCGTGAATCCAAATATTAGTAAATGAATGAGGCATGAAAAAGACTTGTTTTTGGTTTATTTAGCCCACGGTTTAAACCGTGGGCTAAGTTAGCTACAATCTACATATTCCTTCTATACTGCCCGCCAACATGGAAAAGTGCGTTCGTAATCTGCCCGATGGAAGCATATTTTGTGGTTTCCATCAACTCTTCAAAAATGTTTTTGTTGAGTACGGCAGCTTGTTGCAGCGATTTCAGGTGAGTTTCAGCTTCCTTTTCCCAGGTTTTGTGCAATTGTTCCAGCATTTCAATCTGGTACTCTTTTTCAGTCTGGGAAGCACGAATTACCTCGCCTGGAATAACCGTTCTGGAGCCTTCGCTGCCAAGGAAAGTATTTACGCCAATTATAGCCATTTTGCCTGAATGTTTCAGCATTTCATAATGCAGCGATTCGTCCTGGATTTTGCTGCGCTGGTACATGGTTTCCATCGCTCCGAGCACGCCGCCTCTTTCCGTAATTCGGTCAAATTCCATCAAAATAGCTTCTTCAACCAAATCAGTCAGTTCTTCAATGATGAAAGAGCCCTGCAACGGATTTTGGTTTTTTGCCAAACCCAATTCGTGGTTGATGATGAGCTGGATGGCAATTGCCCGCCTTACTGATTCCTCGGTTGGGGTTGTGATTGCCTCGTCGTAAGCATTGGTGTGCAAGGAATTGCAATTATCATAAATGGCATACAGCGCCTGAAGCGTGGTGCGGATATCGTTGAAATCAATTTCCTGCGCGTGTAGCGAGCGCCCTGAAGTCTGGATATGGTATTTCAGTTTTTGCGAACGGTCGTTGGCGTGGTATTTCAGTTTCATGGCTTTTGCCCAAATCAATCGGGAAACCCTGCCAATTACTGCATATTCAGGGTCAATTCCGTTGGAAAAGAAAAAG
>DATCTB010000131.1:0-4636 GCA_036568185.1 Bacteroidales bacterium
AGGGCATATTTTCGATAGGAAACATCAAACCTGAAAGCAACACTGCCGGCAGCATCAACCCTAGAAGGGAGCCCAACAAGGCAGCAATTTGTGAGTTCACTATAGACGAAATCCACAACCCTAATGCCAGCGAAACAAAAATGTACAAAAGCGAAACCATGGTTAACAGGAAAAGGCTTCCTGCAATGGGTACATCAAGAACAAAAACCGCCAGCACTAAAATGGTAAAATAGTTAATTATGGAAATGGCAAAATAGGGAACCACTTTCGAGAGTATGATGGAAAATGGCGGCATGGGCGAAACCAAAATCACTTCCATAGTGCCCATTTCCTTTTCGCGGACGATGGAAACGGAAGTCATCATGGCACAAATCAACATTAAAATCAAGCCCATTACCCCGGGAACCGTGCTGTAAGCACCTTTCAAAGTTGGGTTATAAAGCAACTTCACTTCGGTGTGAATTTGATACGGCGGCAATCCATTTGCCCCTGCCTGTTCCATTTGATAAGCCGCAACCAGCCTGGTAATATAATTTACCAAAGTTGAAGCCGTATTGGGGTCGGTCCCGTCGGCAATCAGCAATATCTGGGCTTCGCCTGTCTGCACGATGTTTTCATAGAAATTTTCGCTGTAAACCAGTACAATGCTGGCTTCGCCACGTTGAAAAATCTTTTCAATTTCAGCGGGGTCCTTGAGGTAAGCTTCTAAAGTGAAATATTCGCTGCTTTGGATTTTATCGGTAATTTTCTGCGTTGCCAAATCGTGCGAAGGGTCATAAACGGCAAATCGTGCATTTTTGATTTCGGTGGTGATGGCAAAGCCAAAAAGGAGAATCATCAAAATGGGCAGCACAAGCAAAATTATCATCGTCCAGCGGTCCCTGAAGATGTGGTAAAATTCCTTTTGTGTAAAAACTAAAAATTTTTTCATCGCCTATTCTTTAGCTTTTGCTCCTCTTGCCAATTGGAAAAAAACTTCGTCCATTGATTGTGCTTTATACTTTTCTTTCAAATTCGCCGGGCTGTCAAGCGCGTCAATCCGCCCATCCACCATGATGGAAACCCTGTCGCAATATTCGGCTTCGTCCATGTAGTGCGTAGTTACAAAAACGGTGATGCCACGGTCGGCAGCATCATAAATCAATTCCCAAAACTGCCGCCTTGCAGCAGGGTCAACTCCGCCGGTGGGTTCATCCAGAAATACAATTTTAGGTTCATGAAAAATGGCTGTTGAAAAGGAAAGTTTTTGTTTCCAGCCCAGTGGTAGTGCTTTTACCATCGTGTTTTTTTCGTCTTCAAAACCCAGTGTTTTTAATAAAGAATCAATCCGCGGGTTGATTTCCTTTTCCGGGACACCGTAAATTCCTCCAAACAATCGCAGGTTTTCCCACACTTTCAAATCTTCGTACAGTGAAAATTTTTGGCTCATGTAGCCAATGCTCTTTTTGACTTTCTCAGGATTCTTTTTTATATCAATTCCTGCCACCTGCCCCTCACCTGAAGTGGGTTTGCTCAATCCGCAAAACATGCGCATGGCAGTTGTTTTTCCGGCACCGTTTGCCCCCAGAAAGCCAAAAATCTCACCTTTTTCCACTTCAAATGAAATGGCATCCACTGCCGTGAAATGCCCAAATCGTTTGGTTAGCTTATGTGCTTCAATTACTTTCATGATGCCTGGCTTAATTCCAAAAAACAATCTTCAATACTGGCTTTAATCGGCTCAATGCTGATGTTGTGATGCCCTGTTTCCTTCAAATATTTTTCCAACTCTTTTTGTGTGATTTTCCCAACCGTGATGTGGTGCGTATCGCCAAAGGCAAAACAACTTTTTACTTCAGGGTTCGCGCGCAAATCTTTCAAAAGCTTCGACATATCGTCACCTCTTACAGCCCACAAAACCTGCTTATAATCGTTAACAATAGCTGAAGGTGTGTCAATTTTCATAAAAGTGCCATCCTGAATCAGCGCAATGCGGTCGCACATGCTTGCCTCGTCCATGTAAGGCGTAGAAACCAAAATGGTGATGCCTTCCTTTTTCAGTTTTTTGAGCATCGCCCACAATTCCTTACGGGAAACAGGGTCGACGCCGGTGGTGGGTTCGTCGAGAAAAAGGACGACGGGCTGGTGGATGAGGGTGCAACTCAGGGCGAGTTTTTGCTTCATACCGCCCGAAAGGGCACCTGCCCTGCGCGTCTTAAATGGTTCGATTTGCTGGTAAATGTCTTTGATTAAATGATAGTTCTCTTCGATGGTTGTGTTAAAAATTGAAGCAAAAACTTTCAGGTTTTCTTCAACTGTCAGGTCCTGGTACAAAGAAAATCTTCCTGGCATATAGCCCACTTTTTTCCTGATTTCCTTGTATTCCTTTACCACATCATTTCCATCAACAATGGCGGTTCCCGAATCGGCAAGCAAAAGCGTAGTCAGAATTCTGAACAAGGTTGTTTTCCCTGCACCATCCGGCCCGATGATGCCGAAAATTTCGCCTTTTTCAACTTCAAAGCTCAAGCCTTTCAGGGCTTCCACTTTTCCATAATTCCGCTTGATATCCTTTACCGAAATTGCGCTCATTTTCTTCGTTTCTTAATTTTAAAATGTTACTACTTTCTACACCGCCTACATTCACTGAGAAGAAATTCCAAATAATAAAAATCAAATTACAAATAAACCTCAAAAGCCAAATTTAAAAATGTCAAAGAGTTTCGGATTTTGGATTTTAAAAATTTGGATTTTATTTGAGTTTTGAATTTTGAGTTTTGCGATTTTACCATAACATCATTTTGAGAGCATTTTAATGATTAATTACTTTGTATGATACTACTCGTTTGCCTTGGGTATTATAATTCCGGCGTACATGCCAATTTTTAAATTTCCGTCATTCGGCACCGCAATTTTTACCGCATAAACCAGGTTCGCTCTTTCATCCTGTGTTTGGATGGTTTTGGGCGTGAATTCCGATTTGCTCGATATCCAGGTGATTTCCCCTTCGTATTCCTGGCTTCCTTTTTCACCTATTTCAGCCAGCACTTTAATTTTTTGCCCGATTTTTAACTGTGGCAATTGGTTTCCGGTAACATAAGCCCGCAGTATCATCCTTTTCAAATCAGCCACCTGGAACAAAGGTTTTCCGGTAGCGGCAAGTTCTCCCTGTTCGGCATATTTTACCAAAATAGTCCCATCAATCGGGCTTGTGATGGTGCTGCGCGACAATTGGAAATTAATCACGTCCATCTGGGCTTCCAGTGCCTGGCTTTGCGAATCAATCGCTTCTGTTTGAATGCTCAGCGCTATCTTTTTTGCCTTGAGGTTATCTTTCAATACCTGGACCCTTGTAATGATATCGTCAAGTTGCTTTTGCGTGGCAGCATCCCCGGCAAGCAACCTTTCAACACGCTTTTTTTCGAGTTCTGCATTGGCAAGCTCGCTTTCAAGGGCATCGAGTTGCGATTGCACATTGGGGCGGCTCGAAAGCAATGCAAGGCGATTGGCTTCAACGGTAAGTTTGTTCAGGTAAAGCTGCGAACTGTCAATCTGCCCCAAAGTTTGCCCCTGCTTCACTTCGTCGCCTTCTTCTATGGTAAATGTGAGCAGGTTGCCGGATGCCTCGGCAGATACAATGACTTCAGTGGCTTCAAACACACCGGTGGCATCGGTTTCATTTTTGTTCGACTTACACGAATAAACCAAAACCAAAATAATTGAGAGTATGTAAAACTGTGTTTTCATTATTTGAGATTTTTAATTTCCTGTTTTGTTGAGGTATTGATACGCCTTCATAAGGTATTGAATTTCGTGCATCACAAGGGTTTGCTTTGCTGCATTTTCATCGTTTATCCGCTGAAGCACATCGGTCATCGTGGCAACACCGTTATCATATTTCACCGTGTAAGCCTCTTTGATGCTGGTTTTTAATTTCAGCAATTCTGCATCCTGTTCGAGTATTTCGCGGTATTTTTCCATTTCCATGCTGGTTTGTGTCAAATCAAGATTGGTATTGAACAAAAAAACATCCTCCTGGTTTTGGATGCGTTGCAGGTTAATTTCGGTCAGTTTTTTGTTGTTGCCGTTTTTGTACAAGGGAGCCAATTCCCACGAAAGGCTTAGCCCTGCAATAAAAATATTATTAACCGCTGAAGTTCCAAACTCAAGGTCAGGTGTAAGGAACACACCAAATGACATTAGCCCGAATTTCGGAATTAGCATCGCCTTGTTCAATTTCGCCTGCGACTCAACCAAGGAGCGTTGCTGGTTGAATTTTACCAGTTCAGGGCGCTTGTTAACCAGGTTGTCCACCGAACCCGAAAATTCAGGGCGGGCAAAGGATTCTCCTTCCGGGATTTCTTCGCCTATCATGGCTGAAAGCACCGCAATATAAGCCTGTTTGTTGTATTCCAGCTCAGTCTTCTTTTGTTCCGTATTGATAATCTCTACTTTTATCTCATCTGCATCCGACTTATAAGCCGTTCCGTTGTCAATGGCACTTTGAATCCTTTTTTGGTTGAGAATAAGCGTTTCTTTCAAAATGTCCAACTGCGCCATTTGTTCGTCAATCAACAGTACCCCGAAATACAAATTGTTGATACGGTCTTTCAACTGGTACAAATTCACCTCCAAATCAGCCCTTTCAATTTCTGAA